>CAZJUF010000246.1:0-4853 GCA_964549055.1 uncultured Hyphomicrobiales bacterium
TATATTGCTTTGGCACGACGCCACCGGTAATCGCCTGACTGAAATCGAAGCCGGAACCGCGCGGCAATGGTTTGATCTCCACTTCCACATCACCAAATTGTCCGTGTCCGCCGCTTTGTTTTTTGTGGCGACCCCGAATTGTGATGGATTTGCGAATGGTTTCTTTATAAGGAATTTTACGCCGACGTGTTTTTGCAGCGATACCGTATTTCCCTTCCAGACGCTCCAGCGTTACGCGCAGGTGCATCTCGCCTTGACCCCAGATCACTATTTCATTGGTGTCAGGACTGTGGATCAGCTGGATGGACGGGTCTTCCTCTATGATCTTGGCAATGGCACCGGTGAGCTTTACCTCATCATTGCGCTCCACGGCACTGATTGCCAATCCATAGACAGGCGTCAGGCTTTCAAGTGGTGCAACTTGCTCACATTCACTCTTTGTGCTGGTTAAGGTTTCACCGGTCTGAAAACTCTCCATACGCCCTAAAGCCACCGTATCTCCAGCGACAGCACGTGATACTTTGGAAGGTTCCTGGCCCAGCAGAGTAAAAACGCCGGAAACGCGCTCATTATTGCCACGGCTGTCATAGAGAACCGTGCCATCTTTCAACTCGCCGGTTAAAACGCGCACCAGAGACAGTTTGCCGCCATGGGTGGTGTGATAGGTTTTGAGGATTTGTGCCACACACTCGTCATCACTCAGGCTCAAGCGCTCGGCTGTGTCTTCTACCGTTGGCACTTCATGGCGAATGGCCTTGAGCAGGCGGCGAATACCGTTGCCGTTTTCAGCCGAGCCTAACAAGACCGGGCAAATCTGCCCGTTGCGCAGCTCTTGAGCGAGATCACCAAATACCTGATCCTGGGCTGGTTCATTGTCTTCGAGCAACGCTTCCATCAACTCATCATCATAGTCCGCCAGTTGTTCGAGCATGGAATACCGCGCTTCGCCCTTACGGTCCAAAATCCCGTCTGGCAGGTCAATCACTTCACTTTGGGCGTGTTTGCGATAGATAAAAGCGCGCTCCAGTGCGAGATCAACACAGCCGGTAACAACATTATCTTCCCAGATTGGAATTTGTCGCAACACCAGCGGTTTTTCACTTGCCGGTTGCAGGGTGCCGAGGATGTCGCGTACCCGCAATTCAGTTTTATCTATTTTGTTGAGGAATAAAATGCGTGGAATTCCCAACTCATCAAGCTGCTTTAAAATCAGTTGTAATGCCGGTATTTTCTTGTCATCGGGCTCGCACACCACAATGGCTGCATCAACGGCTGGCAGGGCCGGTATTTGTTCCTGCAGGAATTCAATCGAACCGGGACAATCAATAAATGTGTATTGTTCACCGTGGTAATCTATCGAGGCTACATTGAGCTCGACGCTCATACCGTGGGCGCGCGCTTCGGGCGATGCGTCACCAATGGTATTGCCATCAGAGACCTTGCCCTGGCGACTAACAGCGCCTGTGCGTGCCAGAATAGATTCTAAAAGTGTGGTTTTTCCGCTCAAATATGGCCCAATTAGTGCGATGCACCGAGGGCCGCTTGGTCTAGCGCCTTCGTTACCCATAACTTCCTCCCAACGGTTTATAGATGAGAGGTCACCGTCCCCTCAATCCGGGGCTGTCGATAGAATTGTATGGTTCCACGGCTCAGGCCAGAAGGCAAGGCCCATGATAATTATTTGATGCTTTATTTAGACAAAAAGGGTTCCGGGTTGAGTTTTTCGCCCCGGCATAATCATGCGGGCAAAACTCTTGTGACGGAAATGCAGAAGGAAACTTGAATAGATAGAACGAGATGCATTATAAGCATCACTGCTGCCTTGTCACCTCAGCGGGTCTCAAGCTCAAAATGTAATGATCAAGGAGACCTCTATTCATGGAAAATACGCTCGAACCAATCATCGAAACCAATGATGCCGCTACTGGCGATCAGGGGGATTCGGTGTTTTCTCTGGATACGTCGCGCGGGCTTACCCAATGGCTGGCACAACGTAATATTTCCCTGGCCTTTACCACCTATCAGGTTGGCAAGCTGTTTTTCATCGGATCCAAACCGGATGGTAAATTGTGGGTTTTTAATCGCAATGTGGGCCGATGCCTAGGCATGGCTGCTTCTGACAACGGTCTATGGGTAACAAGCGATGTGCAGGTTCACCGCTATGAAAATGCTTTGCCGGAAAATCAGAAAACCAAAGAAGGCTATGATGCGGTTTATGTGCCTCAGGTTTCGTATTTTACCGGGGATCTGGATATTCATGACATAGCCGTACCAGATAGCGGTCAGCCAACTTTCGTCAATACACTGTTTAACTGTCTGGGCACATTAAGCGTTACCCATAGTTTTATCCCGCTGTGGCGGCCTGATTTTATTTCCAGACTGGCGGCAGAAGATCGTTGCCATCTCAACGGGCTGGCTCTGGTTGATGGCAAGCCGGGTTATGTTACAGCGGTTTCAAACAGTGATACGTTTGATGGCTGGCGCGATCAACGTCTTAACGGTGGCATTGTCATCGACGTGCGCACCAATGACATTGTCTGTGAAGGTTTGAGCATGCCGCATTCACCGCGCTGGCACGATGACCGGCTGTGGCTGCATAATTCCGGCACCGGGGAATTTGGCTATGTGGATTTAACCAGCGGAAAATTTGAAGCGTTATGTTTTTGCCCGGGCTATCTTCGCGGGCTTAGTTTTGTTGATGGCTTTGCCATTATGGGACTGTCCAAACCACGCGACAACAAGACATTTTCCGGTCTGGCTCTGGATGATGCACTGACAGCACGCAAAATGGAGCCACGGTGCGGGCTCTATATTGTCGATCTGAAAAGCGGCGATGTCATTCATTCCCTGACAATGGATGGTGTGGTTTCAGAGCTTTATGATGTCACCGTTCTGGAAGGTATAAAACAACCCGTCCTGCTTGGCCCCAACAGCCCGGAATTGCGCACCACTGTCTCTATTGGCGAGATTGCCAACTGAGTTAGATAGTGCCTATTTGCCCAGATCTTTCAGGATCGGGCAATCCGGGCGGTGATCACCGGCGCATTCCTCTATCAGGTGTGACAGGGTGTTGCGCATGGCTTTGAGGTTGGTGATTTTGGCGTCGATCTGTTGCAGATGCTCGTTGGCAATGCGTTTTACGTCCGAACTTGAGCGGGTTTCGTCTTCGTAGAGTGCCAGGAGTGCGCGGCAGTCTTCAATGGTGAAGCCAAGGGTGCGGGCGCGGTTGAGAAACGTCAGTTTGTGCAGCTCTTTTTCCTGAAAAATCCGATAACCATTGGTGTCGCGCAAGGGTTTGACAAAGCCGATGTCTTCGTAATAGCGAATGGTTTTTGCGGGCAGGCCCGAGCGGTGAGCAACGTCGCCTATATTCATATGATTTACTCCTGCATGGCCGGTTTTACCCAGCGTAAACGCAACGCGTTGGTGAGAACAAAGACGCTTGATAACGCCATGGCACCGGCTGCCAGTACCGGTGACAGCAGTAGCCCTGTTGCCGGATAAAGTACACCGGCGGCAACCGGGATCAACAGCGTATTGTAGCTGAAAGCCCAGAACAGGTTCTGGCGAATGTTGGACATGGTGCGCTGGCTGATCTGAAAAGCATTTACCACACCTTTGAGATCGCCGGACATCAACACCACGTCAGCGGCTTCAATTGCCACGTCAGTGCCGGTGCCAATGGCAATGCCGACGTCAGCCACGGCCAGAGCAGGAGCATCATTGATGCCATCACCAACAAAGGCCAGTTTGGTTCCACCTGCACGCAAGGCCTCTAAAGCTTCCACCTTGCCTTCGGGCAGAACCTCGGCAACCACATGGTCAATGTTCAGTTCTGCGGCGATTGCCTCAGCCGTACCCTGATTGTCGCCGGTTATCATGGCAACCTTGAGGCCCAGCTTATGCAACGCAGCGATGGCTGCGGGTGTGCTGTCTTTGATCGGGTCGGTCACCGCAATGACGGCGGCAATCTTGCCGTCAATGGCGGCATAGAGAGGTGTTTTGCCTTTTTTACCCAGAGCATCGCCTTGGGCCAGCAATGATCCCAGTGACACGCCTTCGCGCTTCATGAAGCGGTCTGCACCAATGAGTATGATTTTGTCATCAACGCTGGCCTGAACGCCAAAGCCGGTAATCGACGAGAAATCCTCGATTTTCGACAGGCTTATTTCTTTGGCTTTGGCGGCACGCACAATGGCTTCGGCGATCGGGTGTTCTGAAGTTACTTCAACGGATGCTACCAGTTGCAAAACGTCGTTCTCGTCAAAACCTTCGGCAACGGTTAAGTCAGTCAATTCAGGGCGACCGAGCGTCAGGGTGCCGGTTTTGTCGAGGGCAACAATCTTTGCTTCCTGTAGCGACTGCAAGGCATCACCTTTGCGAAACAGCACACCCATTTCAGCAGCGCGGCCGGTACCGACCATGATCGAGGTTGGTGTGGCCAGACCCATGGCACAGGGACAGGCAATAATCAGGACAGCGACACCGGCAATCAGCGCATAGGTGAGGGCGGGATCAGGTCCGATCAAAAACCACGTCAAAACAGTGAGTGCGGCCAGTCCCATGACAATGGGAACGAAAACGGAAGTGATCCTGTCGACGATACCCTGAATGGGCAGCTTGGCTCCTTGCGCCTGTTCAACCATCTGAATGATCTGGGCCAGCATGGTGTCGCCGCCGACTTTGGTGGCTGTGAAGGTGAGGGCGCCGGTGCCGTTGACCGTGCCGCCAACCACTTCGGCACCCTTGGTTTTTTCAACCGGCACGGGTTCACCGGTGATCATGCTTTCATCGACATAGGATGATCCGGTTAAAACCGTGCCATCAACGGAAATTTTTTCACCGGGGCGCAC
>CAZJUF010000247.1:0-4850 GCA_964549055.1 uncultured Hyphomicrobiales bacterium
CGCCGTGTTTTTGGGTGAATTCCTTAACTTCCGCGACATAATCCTGCGTGTTGTAGTTGATCGCCTTTTGTGCGCCCAAAGCCTCACAGGCTTTACATTTTTCATCGCTACCGGCTGTGGCCAGCACCTTTGACCCCAGAGCGGAGGCGAGCATGATGGCGGTGGTGCCGATGCCGCTTGAGCCGCCATGGACTAAAAACCATTCACCCGGTTTTAAGGCTGCACGGTCAAAAACATTGGTCCACACGGTAAAAAACGTTTCCGGCAGGCCAGCCGCCTCTTGCATGCTGAGACCTTGTGGCACTGGCAAAGCGTTGGTGGCATCAACGGTACAATATTGCGCATAGCCGCCACCGGCAACGAGGGCACATACTTTATCGCCAACTTTGTGCTGGCTGACATTTCTACCGGTTAAAACAACGACACCGGCAACTTCAAGCCCGGGAATTTCAGATGCCCCTTTTGGTGCGGGATACAACCCCTGGCGTTGCAGGATGTCGGGGCGATTAACACCGGCGGCATGTACTTTTATCATTATCTCATCGGCACCGGGCCGCGGTACGGGAGTGGTTGAGGGCACCAGGACTTCAGGGCCACCGGGATGGCTGATTGAAATTACCGTCATGTCAGCGGGGAGAGTTTCTGTCATATGTTTTTTCACCGGATATAGGGGTTCATCGTCAGACAATTTTGTACACTTGTAAGGTTGGGGGCAATAGCCATAAGTTAAAGAGACAAGAATAAAAATTCGACCAAAAGCAGAAAGGATACCCGATGGGTGAAGAAGAATTTAACGTTGCCGGGGCCGGTGAAGTGATCGTTGGCGAAGATCTTTGCCTGCTTTCAATAGAAGAGCTGGAAAAACGAATCATCTTGTTTGAACAGGAAATAGGTAGAATTCGGATGGATATTGCTGCAAAAAGAGTATCGATAAAGACTGCCGAGTCAATTTTCCGTTCATAAGTTTTTTGTTGAGAAACCGATCAATTCTTACTTAAAGCCAAGTAATTATAGCTATTTAAGCCTGAAACACGGTTCAATCATACTTGGAGTTTACGTTGAATTAGCTGTGCCAATCTATTTGTTAACTTTTTGTTAACCATTTTTAGCGTAACTTGTTAATTGCGTAATCCAGACCATCTGGATTTATTGAGTGGCGATTGTCCACTCTGTTTGACGCCTCCCTGTTAAACTTGGAGCCGCGCCCCCCGCGGCTCCTTTTTTTGGTAGTCGGCTCAACTGATATTTCAGCAATGTTTATTTGAATATGTTTTGGATTTATTAAGTCTCATGGGGCTTAATGGACCTGTCGAGGTATTAATGCTATCTTGATTTACATTGCGTGACTGGACGTAAGGGGTGAATTTGCCCAATATGGTGCTGGTTGGATGTTGATTATGAGAGTTGCCGAGACGGGCAATATCATGATTGACGGGTTTAGTATTTTGAGTATTTGCGCGTATGTCCGAAACTCCTCGCGATAAAACGAACATGGCAAAGGCAAATGTCACCGTAGATTTCGGTGAAAGATTTGCCTCCTCCGATCTTTTTAACAAAGTCTTCCGCGAAGGCATGGCGCTGGTGGAAGAAACGGCCAGCTATCTTGATGGCCCGGGACGACGGGATTCCCGCGATCTGCCCCGACCTGTTTCGATTTCATATGCCACCGAAAGCATGCGCCTGACCACCCGGTTGATGCAGCTGGCCTCATGGCTGTTGTTGCAGCGCGCCGTCAAAGAAGGCGAAATGTCGGCTAAGGAAGCGGCGGAAGATAAATACCGTATCAATTTAAAATCGCTCAAGAGCGGTGAAAAATTGCAGATTGAAGAGGGTCTTCCCGATGGTCTGGTCGACCTCATCCATCGCAGCCACAGATTGCTGGATCGTATCAAGCGGCTTGACCAGATGTTGAGCGGTGAGGGTGCGAATTCTTCGTCAGAGCGAAATGTGGTGAATGAACACGTAAGCAAACTCGCCGCCGCATTCGAACGGCCCGGCAAAAAGCCAAAACACTAAAAGTCCTGCAGAATCCTATTCAAGGCTTTGCGGTATTCCTTGCCGATGTCTTCGCGTGCCAGCGCAAAGGCTGTGTTGGCACTTAAAAACCCGATTTTATCACCACAGTCATAGGCCGTTCCCTCATAGGCAAACCCATGGAAAGACTGGTCTTTGTGCAGCCTGATCATGGCGTCTGTTAGCTGTATTTCGTTGCCTGCACCTTTTACCTGGGTGCCAAGCAGGTCAAAAATCTCCGGTTGCAGAATGTATCGCCCAAGGATCATGAAGTTGGATGGAGCCGTGCCGGGTGCAGGTTTTTCCACCATCTCGGTAATGTCAAATGCCGAACCCCGGGCTTCGCCGCGACCAACAATGCCGTACCTGTGAGCTTCTTCCGGTGCAACTTCTTCCACCGCCAGCAGATTGGCAGAACCGCTGGTGTCATAAGCATCGATCATTTGGGCAAGGCAGCTTTTTTTGCTATGCACCAGCATATCGGGCAGAAGAACGGCAAAGGGTTCATCGCCCACGATATCGCGGGCGCACCACACCGCATGACCGAGGCCCAAAGGCTCCTGCTGGCGGGTAAAACTCATCTGGCCGGCTTGGGGTAAATCTTTTTGCAATGCGTCAAGCTCGGCGGTTTTACCGCGCTGTTCCAGCGTTGCCTCAAGTTCAAACTGCTTGTCAAAATGATCTTCGATAATGCCTTTGTTGCGGCCGGTAACAAAGATAAAATGCTCAATGCCAGCTTCGCGGGCTTCATCAACCACATGTTGAATGAGCGGTCGGTCGACGACCGTCAGCATTTCTTTTGGCATGGCTTTGGTTGCGGGCAGGAACCGTGTTCCCAGACCGGCCACGGGAAATACTGCTTTTCTGATTGGTTTTGACATTATTGCGCCCGAAATTAATGTTCAGATTTATTCGATACAGAAAAATGTAACGAATGATCCCTGAGTTACCAGACATAAAGGATTACACGATAGACTTGAAAGAGTGGTTAAATGTTCAGGTACTCGATTAAGGGTTTTGCGACATGTCGGTTTTGGTTACAGGTGGTGCAGGATATATTGGATCACACATGGTGCTGGCGCTGTGTGATGGCGGCCAGGACGTGGTGGTGCTGGACAATATGTCAACGGGGGTTCGCGCCAATGTTGACGCCCGCGCAGCCTTCGTTAAGGGAGATATTGCTGACGCAGCGCTGGTAGAGCGTGTTCTGGACGAGCACAATGTCGATGCCGTGGTTCATTTCGCCGGATCGATTATTGTGCCGGAAAGTGTGGCTGATCCGCTGGAATATTACTCCAACAATACCGCTAAAACCCGTGATCTTCTGGCGGCTTGTGTTGCCGCGAACATAAGAAATTTCATATTTTCCTCAACGGCGGCGGTCTACGGTATCCCGCAGGAAAATCCGGTGTTTGAAGATGCGCCACTTAAGCCGATTTCACCTTATGGTACATCGAAGCTGATGAGCGAATGGATGTTGAGAGACACAAGTTTCGCCCATGATTTCAGATATGTGGCCTTGCGTTATTTCAATGTCGCCGGTGCTGATCCACAAGGCCGCTCGGGCCAATCAACGCCAAAGGCCACCCATCTGATTAAAGTCGCCGCTGAAGTTGCAACCGGCCAGCGTGCTTTCATGGAAATTTATGGCCGCGATTATGAGACTGATGATGGCACCTGTATTCGTGATTATATTCACGTCAATGACCTGATTGATGCACATGTTCGCGCGCTTGGCTATTTGCGTGAGGGCGGTAAAAGTGTTCAACTGAACTGCGGGTATGGTCAGGGGTATTCTGTTCTCGATGTTATTTCAGCGGTTGAGCGTGCGCATGGACAAGGCTTTGACGTTCGCGACGCTGAGCGACGGGCGGGCGATCCGCCCGCATTGATTGCCGGTGCCGAGAAGATAGTATCTGTGCTGGGCTGGCAGCCAAAATTTGCCGATATCGACACAATCGTTGCCCATGCTTTTAAATGGGAGCAGAAATTAGCCGAAGAGCGTGGCTGTTCAGACAAAGTTGTCGGGACATAGAGGCAGCTATACTGAAGTTTGAACGGGGCACAATTTTTAAGTAGGGACGTTTCATGATCTCATCTTATTTGCGGTCAACGGCAAGATCGTTTTTGCCAATGATCTTTGGATTGAGCGCTTTTGTGTTTACAGCCGTGTTTGTCACAGCAACACCGGCTCAAAGCAATACGGATTTTAAACAGTGGGTCAGCAAGGTTTGGCCGACAGCACGCGCCAATGGCATTTCCCGCAAAACCTTTGATCAGGCCTTTGCCGGCGTTGTTCCCAACCCTGAGGTGTTGGACCGGGCCAAACACCAGCCTGAATTTGTCAGGCCTGTATGGGATTATCTTGATCGCGCGTTGACGCCAAAACGCATTGGCAAAGGCCGGGAATTACTGCGGACATATAAATCAACCCTGAGCAAGCTTGAAAAACGCTTTGGTGTGGAACGGCACGTTCTGGTGGCCATCTGGGGGCTGGAAAGTGCGTATGGAACCCGCATGGGGGAACTTAATGTTATCCGCTCTCTTGCCACTCTGGCCTACCAGGGAAGCCGTGGCAAATTTGGCTTCCAGCAATTGATCGGGGCTCTTAAAATTCTTGAGCGCGGCGACATTCCCCTGAGCAAATTTCAGGGATCATGGGCCGGGGCTATGGGGCAGACCCAGTTTATTCCCACAACTTATAATGCTTATGCGGTTGATATTGATGGCGATGGCCGCCGCAATATCTGGACCAGTCCGGCGGATGCACTTGGCTCGGCGGCCAATTATTTACGCGTCTCCAAATGGAAAAAAGGCGCACCGACAGTAATTGAAGT
>CAZJUF010000248.1:0-1345 GCA_964549055.1 uncultured Hyphomicrobiales bacterium
ATCCCCGGGACAAGCCCGGGGATGACGAAGAAGAAAGTTACGAAATGCGGCTGTTGCGTCTGGCGAGCAGGCGCAAGCGCAGGGCGTTTAGCTTGATAAAGCCTTCGGCATCGCGATGATCATATGACGTTGCCCCTTCTTCGAAGGTCACGAGGTCTTCGTCATAAAGTGAATAAGGTGAGCTGCGCCCAACTACGGATGCGTTTCCTTTGTACAGTTTCAGCCGGACTGTGCCGGTGACGAATTCGGACGCGTGGTCTATTGCTGCCTGAAGCATTTCGCGCTCGGGCGAAAACCATAAGCCATTGTATATCAGCTCGGCGTAGCGCGGCATGAGTTCATCTTTTTGGTGGGCTGCGCCGCGATCAAGGGTAATGCTTTCGATGCCGCGATGAGCGACAAGCAAAATAGTGCCACCGGGAGTTTCATAGATACCCCTTGATTTCATGCCGACAAATCTGTTTTCGACCAGATCAAGACGGCCGATACCATTGGCACCTCCCAACTCGTTCAATTGCGTCAGAATGGTTGCTGGACTGAGCTTTTCACCATTAATGGCAATGGCATCGCCTTTTTTAAATTCAATATCGATGTAGGTTGCTTTATCCGGTGCTTCTTCAGGAGAAACCGATCTCTGGTAGACAAATTCCGGGGCCTCATTTTCAGGATCTTCCAGAGCCTTGCCTTCCGAAGACGTATGCAGAAGGTTGGCATCTACTGAAAATGGTGCTTCGCCGCGCTTGTCTTTGGGGATGGGGATCTGGTGTTCTTCGGCAAAATTGACCAGCTTGGTGCGGCTGGAAAGCTCCCATTCGCGCCACGGTGCAATAATGCGGATGTCGGGATTAAGGGCGTAATAGGACAATTCAAACCGCACCTGATCATTGCCCTTGCCGGTGGCACCGTGACAGACCGCGTCCGCTCCGGTTTCAGCTGCAATTTCGATCTGGCGTTTGGCAATCAGGGGGCGTGCAATCGAGGTGCCTAAAAGATAGACGCCTTCGTAAACGGCATTGGCCCGAAACATGGGAAATACATAATCGGCGACGAATTCTTCGCGCAAATCTTCAATATAGATTTCCTTGATGCCAAGCATCTCGGCTTTTTTGCGCGCGGGCTCGAGCTCCTCGCCCTGGCCTAAGTCTGCCGTGAAGGTGACAACTTCGCAATTGTAGGTGGTTTTGAGCCACTTGAGAATTACAGAGGTATCGAGGCCGCCGGAATAGGCGAGAACTACTTTTTTAACCTGCATGTCTTGAGCCACCATTTAATACTCCTGCAAAATGGGGGGTGAATGAATTGCCCGCACTATAGGCATGTTGCCCGCCTGCGCAATCATTACTTT
>CAZJUF010000248.1:1445-4841 GCA_964549055.1 uncultured Hyphomicrobiales bacterium
TTGGCGGCAGCTTTTTCCAGGGCGCGGCGTTGATTGATAGACAGCTTCATGCTGGCTGATTTCAACTGGCCGCAGGCTGCCATAATGTCGCGGCCGCGTGGTGTGCGCACCGGGCTGGCGTAGCCGGCTTTATAGACAACTTCAGCGAAATTTTCGATTGTCTCCCAATCAGAACATTCGTAGGGCGATCCCGGCCACGGGTTAAAGGGGATGAGGTTGATTTTTGCCGGAATGCCCTTGAGCAACCTGACCAGTTCTTTGGCATCAGCAAGACTGTCATTTATGCCTTTTAACATCACGTACTCAAAAGTGATGCGCCGGGAATTGGAGACACCTGGATAGTTTTTGCAGGCATCGAGCAATTCGCTTAGCGGGTATTTTTTGTTTATCGGCACCAGTTGATTGCGGATCTCGTCATTAACCGCATGCAGCGAGATCGCCAGCATTGAGCCAATTTCATTACCACAACGCTCGATCATGGGAACAACGCCTGAGGTTGACAGCGTTATGCGTCGCTTTGATATGGACAGACCGGCATCATCCGACATGGTGTGAATGGCCTGTTTGACATTATCGAAATTATATAAGGGCTCGCCCATGCCCATGAGGACAACATTGGTGATCAGGCGGGTTTGCTTTGATGTGGCATCTGGCCATTCTTCAAGCGCATCTTTGGCAACCAGCAATTGCGCAACTATTTCGCCTGGCGACAGGTTCCGTACCAATCTCTGGGTGCCGGTGTGGCAGAAAGAACAGGTGAGCGTGCATCCTACCTGGCTGGAGACACAAAGCGTGCCACGGGTTTCTTCGGGAATGTAGACAGCTTCCACTTCCGGGCCGGGCTGACCCGGCACTGAAGATGCCAGACGCAACAGCCATTTTCGCGTGCCGTCATTTGATATCTGTTGCGTAACAATCTCAGGCCGTTCAAGAGAAAACGTGGGCTCAAGGGCTGATCGCACTTCTTTCGCTATGGTCGTCAAGCCATCAAAATTGCGCCCGCCGCGTACATAGATCCAGTGCCAGAGCTGATTGGCCCGCATCTTGAGGTGGGGTTGGGGTATGTCGATTGCGGTGTTGATTTCCAACTCATGCGCAATTTCTTCGCGGGTAAGCCCGATGAGATTTATCATGTCTTAGTCAGATGTTCTGTGCTGTTGAAGCTCAATCGAAATCATGATTGGTGCAATTGGAGATGCTACCATCAATTGATGACAAAGTGCTTCGGCAGTTGAAACTTTAAACCCCGCCAGGAGTGCTGAGCGCGGAATTTCATAATATTATAAAAGCAAAAAAGAAGTAATGCCTATCTGCAGGCCTTGTCAATGCTGCTGATTGCCTTGGTGACACCGCTGAGGGAATATTTGTCAGTGGTAACCGTGCCGCGTTTGGAGGTTCCCTTGACGATCATGGAACTTCCCATCTTCATGGCTTTAATCAGGCGCTTTTCATTTTTGTTGCTATCGACCCAGGCACCATCTCCCTTGGTGTACAATTTGAATGATTTATCACCAATGCGGGCAGTGGAAACACTGCCGGGTTTAAATGGGTACCCGGTAATAATGCTGACTTCGTTCTTTATTTTCTCTTTGGGGCGGTTGGTGATGAGAAAATACACCGGATCACGATTTACCTTCTTTGGCAGGGTCTCTTTAGGCTCTGAAATCGAAAAGCAGACTTTGCCGCCTTTGGTTTTGTGTATGTAGGCTGACCAGTCACCGAAATCACCCAGATGCTTGGGGTCGACATTGGCTATTGCCGGCGTGATGAAACCAAGTGCGGCTGCCATTAAAATAATTTTGCAGGAGTTGTGTATTCTGGGTACGAAAATCATTCTCAATCCGTCGCTGTTTGTGCTGTTTTGTCGATGGGTCGTGGCGAATCAAGCCCCCGACCCGATGCCTATATGTGCAAATCAATAAGGCAACATTTAGCTCGGGCCCATTAGGGGCAAAATTTAGTTAATGTATTGCTAAAAATTGACTAAAATGGGGGGAAACCGAGATAAAAATTGTACTAATCTGACGCTGTCCTGATCGGTGGCGTGCCATGCAGGTGGGGTTTGAGTTCAACCGGCTTGCCGCTGGCGGAAACCGGCGGTTGTGAGAACCGGCCAATTGTTTTGACCCGGTCATACATTATTATGGCACCGGCGGTGGCGACATTGATGCAGAATGACGTTGGGATTTTGATGATATGATCGCATTTTTGCACCATTTGAGATGACAGGGAGCCACGTTCAGGGCCCAGAACGTAAGCGGCCTGGAGGGGGTGGCGAAAACTTGGCAAATCCACAGCCTCGTCGAGAAGTTCGACGCCGACCAGTTTGCAGTTTTGCGGCAACGCCATATCGGCAATTGTCTGCCAGTGATAATAGGGAATGTGAATGGGCGAATTTGAGGTGTCAGAGCCCGGTGCTTCGAGCTTTTTATGAGCATCAACGGTAAAAACGAAGCTTGCACCAAAGGCGTGGGCCGAACGCATCAGGTTGCCAAGGTTCATGGGCTTGCTTATGCCTTCGGCCCCAATTGCAAAAAAACCTCTCAACGCACTCTCCTTCAAAAAATCGATTATTCATGCACAGGCTGTGTTTTGTTGATTACCTCTGCTGTAGTGTCTTTAAAAGTGATACCATGATCGCGTTGTTCGTCGAAATCGATTTTTAGGGGTAAATAGTGCGCGCAGTTTTATGTAAGGAATTTGGACCACCGTCTATGCTGGTGGTGGAAGATTTGGCGTCCCCTGTTGCCGGTGCCGGTGAAGTGGTGGTCAAGATCAAGGCTACCGCGCTTAATTTTTTCGATACGCTGATCATTGAAAATAAATACCAGTTTAAACCTGAAATGCCGTTTTCGCCCGGTGCTGAGATTGCCGGAGAAATCCTTGAGATCGGCGAAGGCGTTTCAGGATTTCAAATTGGCGAGCGGGTTATGGCTTATGTGGCCTGGGGCGGGTGCCGGGAAGAAATGGCGGTAGCAGCAGAAAAGCTTGTTAAAATTCCTGATGGTATTGAATTTAAAATCGCAGCGGGCCTGACGGTTACCTACGGCACCACCTATCATGGCCTTAAAGACCGGGCTGACTTGCAGGACGGTGAGACCCTGGCGGTGCTGGGGGCGTCCGGTGGTGTCGGGCAATCAGCGGTTGAACTGGGTAAAGTGATGGGTGCGCGGGTTATTGCTGCTGCATCCTCAGATGACAAACTCGAATTCTGCCGGTCCATCGGTGCCGATGATCTGGTCAATTACAGTACGGAAAACCTGAAAGACCGGCTCAAGGAGTTGACGGGCGGCGCTGGCGTTGATGTCATCTATGATCCGGTGGGGGCTGAATACAGCGAGCAGGCATTACGGGCGATCGCCTGGCAGGGGCGGTTTTTGGTGGTTGGTTTTGCCG
>CAZJUF010000249.1:0-4768 GCA_964549055.1 uncultured Hyphomicrobiales bacterium
CATTATCAACGCGTTCGCGCACAATGGGTATATTGGCCATCTCCGGATCGATTTCTTCGATATTGGCTGATTCACAAATGAAGTTGTTGTTCATCATCAATAATGAGTAGATCGCCTCCTGCACCCCGGCCGCACCCAGGGAGTGACCGGTCAGTGACTTTGTCGCACTCAATGGTGGCATATTGTCGCCAAAAACCTCGACGAGAGCATCAATTTCACGGCTGTCGCCAACCGGTGTCGAAGTGGCGTGGGGGTTAATGTAGTCAATATCGCAATCAATTGTTTCCATCGCCATTTTCATGCACCGGGCCGCACCTTCGCCTGAAGGCTGTACCATGTCATGACCATCAGACGTGGCACCATAGCCAACAAGCTCGCCATAGATTTTGGCGCCACGCGCTTTGGCGTGTTCGAGTTCTTCCAGCACCAGGGTTCCGGCACCACCTGCAATAACAAAACCATCGCGATTGACGTCATATGCACGACATGCGGTTGCCGGTGTATCGTTAAACTTCGAAGACATGGCACCCATGGCATCAAACAGGACCGACAGGCCCCAATCAAGCTCTTCACCGCCGCCGGCAAACATGATGTCCTGTTTGCCAAACTGGATCATTTCAGCAGCGTTGCCAATACAATGGCTTGACGTGGCACAGGCTGAGGAGATCGAGTAGTTGATGCCTTTAATTTCAAAAAGGGTCGATAAAACACCCGAATTACCGCTGCACATTGCTTTGGTGACAGCAAAGGGACCTACTTTTTTCGGTGCTTTTTCCCGCGCGACGTCAGCTGATTCAATAATGGTTTTGGTCGAAGGTCCACCTGAGCCCATAATCAGACCGGTGCGGATTGCGCTCACCTCATTTTTTTCAAGACCTGAATCCTGAATGGCCTGCTCCATGGAAATATAATTCCAGGCCGAGCTTGCGCTCATAAACCGGCGGGTCCGGCGATCCAGTACCTCTTCCCAGTCTAACGTGGGCGCACCGTGCACCTGACATCTGAAACCGAGCCTGGCGTAATCTTCTGCTGCGACAATACCGGATTTGGCTTCCCTCAAGGAGGCAAGAACTTCTTGAGAATTGTTACCAATACTTGATACAATTCCCATTCCGGTAACAACAACGCGCCTCATAATTTACCTCGAGTTTCCTAAAATAATAAAATGCCCGTCAAAATTATACAACCGGGTCTATGTCAGACTTAAGATTTGTGACCGGCGCCTTCAAGGTGCGCTTCAACTTCCCTCGGGCTTAAACAGGCCAACGCGCAAATCTGTTACCTTATAAACAATCTCTCCATCGGCTTTTAAAATGCCTTCACCGGATCCAAGAATTAACCGGCGGCGAATTACGCGCTTGAGATCAACGATATATTCCACTTTTTTTACTTCAGGTGTAACCATTCCGGTGAGCTTTACCTCACCAACACTGATCGCACGACCTTTGCCAGATTCGCCCAGCCAGCCGAGAAAAAAACCGCACATCTGCCATAAGGCATCCAGGCCCAGACACCCCGGCATGACCGGATCACCTTTAAAGTGACAGGCAAAAAACCACAGATCGGGATTAACATCGAGCTCTGCTTTTACCTGACCTTTGCCAAACTCGCCGCCGTCTTCACTAATATGGGTAATGCGATCAAACATCAACATGGGCGGCAGCGGCAGTTGCGCATTGCCCGGGCCAAAAAGCTCGCCCCGCCCGCAGGAGAGGAGGTCGTCGTAGTCGTATGAGGATTTTTGTTCGATCATGGTACCAGCTAGCGTTGTGAATGATTGCGATACTACACTTTAATCATTCCTGAAAATATTCATTTTTCGTACCTAACACACCCGCATCGCCGCTCAAAGCCTTTGCATGTCTTTTCGGAGCAATTAATGCTGAACTATGATATTTTTGGCGCTAGTTGCGAAACGTTTGCAAATTGTTCCATTATGAGCAATAAAGAGACTGACAGATTAAGCTATTGCCATCAGGTTGTTGAGAAATGATTGAAGAAGCTCGCAAAACAAATATTAAAGTCAAATTGCGTAAATTCGGACTAAGGCCAACGCGGCAAAGAGTGGCACTTGCCGGGCTTTTGTTTGCGGCAGGTGACCGGCATGTAACAGCCGAAGGCCTGCATGAAGAAGCAGAGCGGATTTCCTTCCCGATATCGCTGGCGACAGTTTACAATACGCTCAACCAGTTTACCGAAGCAGGCTTGCTGAGGGAGGTTGCGGTTGAGGGTTCAAAAGCTTATTTTGACACCAACACAAGCGATCATCATCATTTTTTCTGTGAAGGTGATTCGAGCCTGATGGATATTGCCGATAACGCGCTGAGGGTTGTTGGAATTCCGGCGGCACCTGAGGGTATGAGTATCACCCGGGTTGACGTTATTGTCAGACTGGCCGAATTTCCGCCGAAAATCTGCGCGGAATTTCCCAAAGATTAAAGATCGCCAGCTGTTTTAAAAACTTTCACCGGGATAAACGCCCCAGAGCATTTTTTGTGGCAGCCAGCCAGTATAGCCTTGCGATGAAAAATCACACCACTTGCCATCACATGAAGTGATTTTCCCTATGGCGCCGGGCTGAACCAGGGCGACAACGTTGGTCTGGTTTTTGGACTTATAGAGTTTCACTGTGTCTTCCTTGGGTCGCCACGGTGTGATCAGGCCGGTTCTTTCATCGGCCAGCAGAGCATGGAAAACCCAGCCTTCTGCGCCATCATTGTCGCGAATACGACGCCATCTTTCAAATTCGGCAATAATTTCAATCGGCAGATTTTTACGGACAAAAACCCAAGCCACCTGATAATCCTTGCTGGGGCCGCGCCGCACATTGACCCGGTCTTTTTTCAGGCTGACGAAACGGGGAATGGGCTTTCCGCTTTTTGCGGTTGCACGCTTGTCCAGGGCGGCAAGCTGGGTCGCCTGGTCTTCATTGGCCCACAGGCTTGCGCGCGAAGAAATGATCATAAAAACCGCACCGCCGACAATGACCGCGGCGACCAGAAAAATGACCAGTCTGTAGGTTCCTTGCAACGAAAATAATGCGCGCATCAAACTATTGCTTTTTTGTTCAAACCAATGCAAACCGTAGTGTACCATTTTGTAATTATCGATGATAAAGAGTGTCTGGTATTATTAAGCCGTGCGTTGCCTTTAGTACAGACCCCTAAACTCGCGATTTTTACAAATAATGCAACTCTTAATGTCTCTTTTTAAGGTTAATACCTTCTAAATTTTTGATAGTTGGAACAGAAATGAGCAGCAAAAAGCCATTAGTAATCGTAACACGTAAATTGCCGGACGTGGTTGAAACCCGCATGCGCGAGTTGTTTGATACGGAACTGAACCTGGAAGATGTACCTATGGATCAGGCTCAAATGGTTGCGGCCGTCAAACGCGCCGACGTACTGGTACCCACAGTTACCGATACAATTGACAAATCAATTATTTCCCAGGCCGGGCCAAACCTGAAGCTGATTGCCAATTTTGGCACTGGTGTTGACAATATTGATGTGGGTACGGCCCAGGCCTGTGGCGTCACTGTTACCAATACGCCCGGTGTTCTCACCGAAGATACAGCCGACATGACAATGGCGCTGATACTGGCGGTTCCCAGGCGGTTATTAGAGGGCGCTGCGGCAATCTCTGAGGAAAAAACCAACTGGAAAGGCTGGTCACCGACGTGGATGTTGGGCAACAGGATTTTTGGCAAGCGGCTGGGAATTATTGGCATGGGCCGTATCGGCCAGGCGGTGGCGCGGCGCGCCAAAGCCTTTGGTCTGTCCATTCATTATCATAATCGCCATCGCGTGGCGCCATCAATTGAAGATGATCTCGAAGCAACCTATTGGGAGAGCCTCGACCAGATGCTGGCACGCATGGACATTATTTCAGTAAATTGCCCGCATACACCGGCAACATATCATCTGCTATCAGCCCGGCGTCTCAAGCTCATTCAACCATCGGCCTATATTGTCAATACAGCACGCGGTGAAGTTATTGATGAAAATGCTCTGGCGCGCATGCTGGAAGCGGGAGAAATAGCCGGGGCCGGTCTTGACGTTTTTGAACATGAGCCTGCGGTTAATCCAAAACTGATCCGCAATACCCGCGTGTTGCTTATACCGCACATGGGTTCAGCCACCATTGAAGGCCGCATGGACATGGGCGAAAAAGTCATCATCAATATCAAAACGTTTATCGACGGCCACACACCACCCGACCGGGTGGTGCCGGCGATGTTGTAGGGGTGTTTTAGCTATTGATGGATCGAAAGATCGTGAATGGTGGGATTGCGCCCGCTCAACGCATTATCTTCATCCCACTTGTAACTCACCGGCTGCCAGCGCGTTGACAAGGCATCGAATAACAAAAGCCGGCCCACAAGGCTGGTGCCAATGCCCAGTATCTCCTTCAACACTTCCATCGCCTGCAACGTTCCCATGATGCCGGTGAGAGCGCCGATAATACCGGCTTCTTCGCAAGAAGGTACGGTGCCGGGCGGTGGCGCTTGCGGGTAGAGGCAGCGGTAATTCGGGTTGGGCGTGCCGTCACTATCAACTTCGGAGGCGCGGAACGTGGTTATCTGACCGTCAAATTGGCCCACGGCGGCTGAAACCAGCGGTTTTTGGGCAAAATAACACGCATCATTCATCAGGTATCTGGTGGGAAAATTGTCCGAGCCATCGACCACAATGTCGTAACCGGAAATGATTTCAAGAGCATTTTCGGCAACAATCCGGCAATTGTGAAGGTTGACCTTTACGTGAGG
>CAZJUF010000250.1:0-4744 GCA_964549055.1 uncultured Hyphomicrobiales bacterium
CGATTAGCTCAGTTGGTAGAGCAGCTGACTCTTAATCAGCGGGTCGCAGGTTCGAACCCTGCATCGCCCACCATTTTTGTTTAGTGTAGAAACGAAGATTCAAAAAAACTATCCTGCTTAAAGATACCTTGTAATGCTGTTTATCTGAACATATATGAAATATCATATGTGTTTATTGCTGCACATTCATTGATCGGGTTCTGTCGGTGCTGTGTAGCCGAAATCAGAAAGGTTTTTGATCATGACACTGGATCGTGCAGTGCTGGCGTTTGCGGCAATTTTGGTTTTGCTGTCGGCGGCCCTCGTCTATTTTGTATCTCCCTGGTGGCTTTTGCTGACGTTGTTTGTCGGGCTTAATATGCTGCAATCCGCCTTTACCGGATTTTGCCCGGCGGCAAAAATATTCCAAAAGCTTGGTGTTAAGCCGGGTGTCGCGTACAAATAAGTCTGAACTTTGCGGCGCAGGGTGCGCTGTGATTCTCATGGCACAGGGAGCTCGCCCATGTTGTTACGCATTTCACTTGCCGCTGCCGTTTTTTCTGTTTGGCTGTCAGGTCCGGCAATAAGTGAGCCGGTGGTATTGAAACAGCAACAGGTCGTCGACTACAAGGCGGTCTATGGCACAGTGGAAGCCAAGGATGAGGTTCCGGCACGCGCCCGGATTGGTGGCACGATAGTCTCCTTACAGGTGAGCGAAGGGGACATTGTAACGGCCGGGCAGGTGCTGGCGACAATCGTTGATGACAAGATCGACTTTCAACTACGCGCTTCTGATGCACGGTTGAGGGCGTTGCAATCAGCTTACGACAATGCCCAAAGTGAATTAAAACGCGCTCAGGAATTGATAACGCGGGGGGCGACCACAGCGCAACGTCGCGATGCCTTGCAGACACAGGTTGATGTGGCGCGCAACAACATCACCGCTGCCGTGCAAGACCGCAAGGTATTGGAGCAGCAACGTGCTGATGGTGCGGTAAGTGCACCAGAAGCTGGTCGGGTGATAACTGTGCCGTTGACACAAGGTGCCGTGGTGCTGCCGGGAGAAACGGTGGCGACGATCGGTGTCGGTGGTTATTTTTTACGTCTGGCAATTCCTGAACGTTATCGTCAAACTTTGCGACAAGGCACAACAATTCAAATTGGCCCGGGCAGTGGGGCTGCACAAGGTACATTGGTCAAGATATACCCGCAGATTGAAAACGGGCGTGTGATCGCCGATGTGACGGTCGCCAATCTGGATCAGGAACTCCTGAAATCGCGAATACTGGTGCGCATTCCACTTGGGACGCGCTCAGCGCTGCTTGTCCCGCTCAGTGCGGTAGAAACACGCTTTGGTCTCGATATGGTGCGCGTTGTCGAGGAAGGGAAGAAGGCGTATCAGCGCATCGTTCTTCTGGGCCAGCGCCGAAAGATCAACGGTAAGGTTTTTGTCGAGGTTCTTGGTGGTCTTGAGGCTGGCGACAAGGTTTTGTTGCCATGAGTGTCGAAGAGCCGAAGCTCGGTATTGCCGGGCACTTGACACGTGCCTTCATTGCTTCCGCGCTCACACCGCTCCTGCTGATTGCGGCACTGGCAATGGGAGTGTTGGCGCTGATAGTGATGCCGCGCGAAGAGGAGCCGCAGATTTCGGTGCCGATGGTGGACATTTTTGTGTCCGCGGCAGGCCTCAAGGCTGAAGACGCCGTTAAGCTGGTGACCGAACCGCTGGAAACCATCGTCAAAAGCATTGATCAGGTTGAACACGTTTATTCGCAGACCCGCGATGATCAGGTGCTGGTGACCGCGCGCTTCAAAGTGGGCGTGTCGGTGGATACTGCCGTGTTGCGTGTGCGCGAAAAGATCCAGGCCAATATTGAGCGCATACCGCAAGGCATACCACCACCGGTTATCATTGCGCGTGGCATTGATGACGTTGCCATTGTGGCGCTGAACCTGTCCCCCACGCCGGGCAATGCGACATCGGTTACGGTAAACGATCTCACCCGGATTGCACGAGAGTTGCGCGTAGAGTTGTCCAAGATCGACAATGTCGGCCTGACGTATCTCTCGGGCAGTGTTGAAGAAGCGATCCGCGTTGCCCCTGATCCTGAAAAACTCGCACTTTACGGGGTGACCCTGCAACAATTGGCGGGCAAGGTGCAATCTGCCAACCGCGCCTTTCCAGCCGGCAACATCCGTCGTAATGGCCAACAGATAGGCCTGATAGTAGGGGCGACGCTGACCACGCCTGAGCAAATCGGTAATCTGGTATTGACCACGCGCGACGGGCGGGCGGTCTATATTCGCGATGTTGCTGATGTCGCGTTAACGGGGGACACAGCGGAGACAATCACCGCATCGTATTCCGTAAACGAAAATGGTGAAATCATTCGCGCACCCGCAGTGACACTGGCCATTGCCAAACGTGCGGGCGCAAACGCGGTGATCGTGGCTGAAACCGTGCTCAAGCGGGTCGAGGCGCTGCGCGGTGATTTGATACCCGATGCGGTGGCCGTGGAAGTGACCCGGAACTTCGGCAAAAACGCCGATGAAAAAGCCAACGAACTGCTGTACCATCTGGTGCTTGCCACTGTTTCAATCATCGCCCTGGTGTGGCTGTCTATTGGCTGGCGTGAGGCGATTGTGGTTGCCGTTGTGATCCCGACAACCATACTGCTCACTCTTTTTGCCGCCAATGCAATGGGCTACACCTTGAATAGGGTATCGCTTTTTGCATTGATTTTTTCGATCGGCATTCTGGTTGATGATGCCATTGTGATCATTGAGAATATTGCCCGACACTGGGGGCTTAAGGTTAAACGCAACCGCCGCGAGGCGGCAATTGCGGCTGTAGCCGAAGTTGGAAATCCGACGATCGTTGCGACACTTACGGTGGTGGTGGCGCTGTTGCCGATGCTGTTTGTTTCAGGCTTGATGGGGCCGTATATGAGCCCGATACCTGCGGTGGCCTCGGCGGCGATGATTTTTTCATTTTTTGTCGCCGTCACCATCACCCCGTGGCTGATGTGCAAAACCGCCGGCAAGGCACCGCTTCATAATCTGGAAGAAACCCCGCATGGTGGTCGGCTGGGACAGGCCTATGCGTTTGTGGCGCAGCCAATCCTGGCAACGAAAAAACGCAGTTGGGCGTTTTTGCTGGTGGTCGGGGTGTTGACCATTGGATCACTCAGCCTGCTCTATACCAAGAGTGTGACCGTCAAGCTCCTGCCCTTCGATAATAAGTCCGAATTGTCGGTGATTATCGATATGCCGGAGGGTACGGCACTTGAGGTGACGGATGCAACGGCGCAAAAAATTGTGTCAGCGGTGATCGGGCTGGATGAAGTGATCTCGGCCCAGAGTTTTTCAGGCACCTCGGCACCGTTTGATTTCAATGGTCTGGTGCGCCATTACTACCTGCGTTCACAACCCAATCTGGGTGACGTGCAGATCAATCTGAAGCCCAAAGGCGAGCGCGAGCGCGTCAGCCACGCTATTGCACTGGATATCCGGCAGCGGCTGAAGGCCCTTGAAGTGCCGCCGGGTACCAGTCTGAAAGTGGTGGAATCACCGCCGGGACCGCCGGTTTTTGCTACTTTGCTGGCGGAGATTTACGGCCCCGATCCCGAGACCCGGCGCAAGGTTGCCGCCAAGGTGCGTGCAGCCTTCGAGAGTGTGGATTTCATTGTTGATGTTGATGACAGTTATGGCGTTCAGGCACCGCGCCAACGGGTGACTATTTCCACTGAAAATCTCGACTTCTTCAAAGTTCAGGAGAGCGATGTGTTCGACACACTCAGCCTTTTGAGCGGTGGCCGCACCGTTGGTTATTCGCATCGTGGCTCGGGACGTCAACCGATCCCTATCCGGGTTGAGCGTTCCCGGCGTGACAAGGTGCTGGACGAGCGGTTTTTGTCCACCCCTATACCGGCTAATTCGCTTCCCGGCGCCCGCGCTGTGGTAGAATTGGGCGATGTGGTCAAGGTTGCCACTGAACTGACGTCCTATCCGATTTTTCGACATAATTCGCGCCCTGCCGAAATGGTTACGGCTGAACTGGCCGGGACTTTCGAAGCGCCGCTATATGGAATGCTGGCGGTGCAGGAGGCGCTGGACAGGCTGGACTGGACCGGGTTGCCGCAACCACAGGTCAGGTTGCGCGGTCAACCCGAAGATGATCGCGCTTCGGTGTTGCTGTGGGATGGCGAGTGGGAGGTAACCTGGGTTACTTTCCGCGACATGGGCGCAGCCTTCGGGGTGGCTCTGCTCGGTATTTATATTCTGGTGGTGGCGCAGTTCGGCTCCTTCAAACTGCCGCTGGTCATTCTTACACCGGTGCCGCTGACATTCATCGGCATTATGATCGGACACTGGTTGTTTGGTGCGCCGTTCTCGGCCACGTCGATGATTGGCTTTATAGCGCTGGCAGGCATTATCGTGCGCAACTCAATTTTGCTGGTGGATTTTATCCGCCACGCGGCATCACCTGAGCGGCCGCTGGTTGATGTTTTGATCGAAGCCGGTGCCATCCGCTTTCGACCGATATTGCTGACAGCACTGGCGGCGATGATCGGTGCAGTGGTGATCCTGACAGATCCGATTTTTCAGGGGCTGGCCATATCGCTGCTGTTCGGGCTTGCGTCCTCGACAATACTGACAGTTCTGGTGATCCCGGCGATTTACCGGGTGCTCAGGACCTAAAGCTCAACAACTTGGGCTTTTCCCTGTTCTTCGGCCAGTCTTGCAGCGGTTGAGGCGACAGCGA
>CAZJUF010000251.1:0-4717 GCA_964549055.1 uncultured Hyphomicrobiales bacterium
GCCGACGGCATCAAAAATCTGCGCACCGCAATAAGATTGATAGGTGGAGATACCCATTTTCGACATCACCTTCAAAATGCCCTTGTTGAGCGCTTTTGTGTAGCGGCGATAGACTTGTTCGGTGGTCAGTTCATCATCAAGCCGGGGGCGCAGGTTTTCAATGGTTTCAAAAGCGAGATAAGGATTGATGGCCTCGGCGCCATAGCCTGCAAGCGTGCAGAAATGATGAACTTCGCGCGCTTCGCCGGTTTCAACCACCAGGCCTACCGAGGTTCGCAAGCCGGTGCGGATCAGATGATGATGAACGGCAGACGTTGCCAGTAATGATGGTATCGGGATGCGCTCGGCGCTGACCAGACGGTCTGACAGAATGATGATGTTGTAGGTGTCAGTGACGGCTTTTTCAGCTCTTGCACACAAGGTTTCAAGGGCCGGGCCCATGCCTTCAGCACCGCGATGGGCACCATAGGTGATGTCGAGGGTGACTGTGCGGAACTGATTATCGGCGATATCGCCAATTTGCCTGATTTTTTCCAGCGCTTCATTTTTGAGGATGGGTTGGGAGATTTCCAGTCGCTTGTGGGTGGAGGTGCCTTCAAGATCCAGCAAGTTGGGCCGGGGGCCGATGAACGATACCAGTGACATCACGAGCTCTTCGCGAATGGGATCAATCGGCGGGTTGGTGACTTGCGCAAACAGTTGCTGGAAATATGAGTTGATCAGTTTTGGTTTTGATGACAGCGGCGCTATGGGCGTATCGGTGCCCATGGAGCCGACGGCTTCCTGGCCGACCATGGCCATGGGGGCGAGCAGAAACTTGAGGTCTTCCTGAGTGTAGCCAAAGGCCTGCTGGCGATCGAGCAGGGGGATGTTCGATGCGCGTTGCGATGCACCGGTAACCGGCAGCTCCTTGACCTTGATCTGGGTTGCATCGAGCCATTGGCGATAAGGATGCTGGCGGGCGAGATCTGACTTGATTTCCTCGTCCGAAATAATGCGTTTTTGCTCAAGATCAATCAGCAGCATTTTGCCCGGTTGCAATCGCCATTTTTGCACGATGCGTTTTTCGTCAATCGGTAGTACACCCATTTCAGACGACATAATAACAAGACCATCATCAGTGACGAGATAACGTGCCGGGCGCAGGCCGTTGCGATCAAGGGTGGCCCCAATTTGTTTGCCATCGCTGAAGGCGACAGCGGCAGGCCCGTCCCAGGGCTCCATCAAGGCTGCATGATAGGCATAAAAAGAGCGGCGTTCTTCATCCATCAGCGGATTGCCGGTCCAGGCTTCGGGGATCAACATCATCATGGCATGGGCGAGCGAATATCCACCTTGAACCAGAAGTTCGAGCGCGTTGTCAAAACAGGCTGAATCCGACTGGCCTTCGGGAATGAGCGGCCACAGTTTTTCCAGATCATCACCGATAATTTTGGAACTCATGGTGGCATGGCGTGCGGCCATCCAGTTGACATTGCCGCGCACCGTATTGATTTCGCCATTATGGCAGATCATGCGAAACGGCTGGGCCAGACCCCAGGTGGGAAACGTGTTGGTGGAAAAGCGCTGATGAATGAGGGCAAAGGCGGACGCGGTACTTTCATCGCGAAGATCGGCATAATAATCAGCCAGCTTGTTGCCCATCAACATGCCCTTGTAGAGAAGGGTGCGACACGACATTGAGGCGGTGTAATAAGTCTCTTTGTCTTCTATGTTGGAGTTGACGATCAACAACCAGGCAACACGACGGATGACATATAACAGGAGTTCAAATCTGTCATCGTCCTCAATGTCATCGTTGCGACCGATAAAGAGCTGAACATGATCAGGCTCGGTTGGCTTGACCGAATAACCCAGAACCGAATTGTCGACGGGAACATTGCGCCAGCCCAAAACTTTTTGACCGTGATCAGTGACAGCCTTTTCCAGAATTAATCTGATTTGTGCAGCCGAATTTTCATTTCTCGGCATGAAAAACATACCGACACCGTATTTGCCCGGCTCCGGCAGATTGAAACCTTCTTTGGCTGTGGCCTTGACCAGAAATTCGTGCGGCAGTTGCATCAACAGGCCGACGCCGTCTCCGGCTTGCGGATCAGCGCCAACGGCACCGCGATGTTCAAGATTACACAGCATCTGCAAGCCGTTTTGGATAATCTCGTGTTTCTTGCGATTATGAATGTCGACAATAAAACCAATGCCGCAGGCATCATGCTCGCGGTCAGGATTGTATAATCCTTGCGCCTTTGGCAGGCCCGGATACGTGGCGACCGGACTAATGTTGAGCTTACGGTCAGGAAGGTTGTTATTTTTTGTCGATAGTTTCATATGTGCAATAACTTCTCATTTTATCGTTTATGCGAGAGACCAAACAGCACCTTTGCGCATCTGGCGGGCGCTGGCCCGTCAGCAGGAGCATGCTGGCAAATACGTCAGCTTGCCATGCCGAAATTATGCCGGAAGCCCGCAGAGGCTGCCTTCGGGCCTGTCCGGTCTTGTGGCTGCGTTTTCGGAAAATAAAACCGTTGGTTCCGAAATGCGCGCCTTTGGTAGCGCTATTTTGCCATAGCCTTGAGGCTAGAGCTTTTGGCGTGGGTGGCACCGCAAAAAAAGGACAACAGCGCTGTCCCATTCTTCGTAAACTGCCAGAATTCTTAATCACATACAAGCCCAAGATGATTGCCGCAAAGGCGCACAGGAAATTTGGCCGCTAAAACAGAGGGCTATTGATTTTTAATTTCGAACGTTGGATATTTTATTTGCAGGCAGTTTTCGCCTGGTAATTGCAATGCGTAATTTCATAATTTGTCGCTGTAGATGAAGATAGTAAAAACCTGTTTCTTATGACGCATACAACAGCACCATTTGGCACCTGGCCCTCACCGATAACGCCCGCGAGCGTGGCTGGGAACTCCCGACGATTTGGCAGCCTTCAAACAGGGCATGAGGCTGTCTACTGGACCGAAGGACGGCCTGAGGAGGCGGGCCGCAGCGTGATTGTGAAATGTGACGGCAATGGCCGCAAAACGGATCTGCTACCACCTGAATTTAATGCCCGCTCACGTGTTCATGAGTATGGCGGCGGTGAGTTTAGTGTTTGTAATGACAGGGTTTTTTTCGTCAACGATCAGGATCAGGATATTTATGAAACTATAGATGGCGGCGCGCCTCAACGCATTACCAATCGCTGTGACTGGCGGTTTTCGGATATGTGTTATGACCAGCATCGCAATCAGTTGCTGGTAATTGTCGAACGCCACGATAACGATAGTAAATTACCGGTCAATTTTCTGGCTTCTGTCGATTTGAATGAAACCTTGCCGGGCGAAGTCAGCATTATTGCCGGGGGCTGCGATTTTTACGCCAGCCCGCGCCTCAGTCCGTGTGGAAAGCAGCTTGCTTATCTGTGCTGGGATTTGCCTCATATGCCGTGGGAGGCAGCGGAATTGTGGCTGGCGAAATCTGATGCACAAGACCATTTTCCATCAGGTGAAAAAATTGCTGGCGGTGGGGGGGAGTGCGTCTTTCAGCCGCAATGGCATAGCGATGGCAGTTTGATTTTTATCTGGAACAAAAGCGGCTGGGGTAATCTGTATATTTTGCCGCCGGGTTGTTCCGGTGGCGTTCCGGTGCCGCTGTTTAACAGCCCGGCGGAATTTGGCCAGCCCCAATGGGTGTTTGGCATGACGTCTTATGGCCTTGTTGGTGACGACCGGTTGATTGCCCGCTACTTTAAGGACGGTGCCTTGCATCTGGGTATAGTGGATATTCAAACACGCCAGATGACATCGATAGATGTTGCTGTGCACGATGTTGCAGGAATAGAGGCCATTGTTGCCGATGACACGTGTGCCTGCATGATTGCGTCTTTTCATCACCGCCCGCCCGCCATTTGCCGGTTGGATATTGCCAGTGGTGAATTTAGCATTTTGCAGACAAGCTCAGATGTTTCGGTTGCGGAAGAAACCATATCCGTTGGCGTTCCTGTGACATTTCTCTCAACCGGTGGTGAGAAGTGTTACGGCATATATTACCCACCTGCCAATGAGCATTACCGCGGTGAAGAAGATGAACTGCCACCGATGATTGTCTCAGCTCATGGCGGGCCAACGGCGATGGCGGATCGTGGTTTGAAACTGAAAATTCAATATTGGACTTCGCGCGGCTTTGCCTATTTTGATGTGGATTATACTGGCAGCTTTGGCTATGGCGCAGACTATCGCCGCGCGCTTGATGGCTGTTGGGGTATGCGCGACGTCGAAGATGTTATCGCCGGGGCTTGTGATCTGGCAGCGGCGGGAAAGGCCGATGTCAAGCGATTGCTGATTTCAGGCAGCAGTGCCGGGGGCTATACGGTGTTGTCAGCGCTGGTCAACAGTGATGTGTTTGCTGCCGGTGCTGCGTATTATGGTATCTCTGACATGCATAAGTTGCAGGAAACCACCCATAAATTTGAATACGGCTACATTGATACGCTGATGGGAACGACGCCTGACACAAGGGCTGAAATTTTTGCGGCAAGGTCTCCTATTTGCAATGCTGACAAGATCACGTCGCCGGTGATCTTTTTTCAGGGCGCTGATGATCGCGTTGTACCGCGCGATCAATCCAGAGCGATGGCCGAAAGCCTTGATGAAAATGGTGTGCCGGTGGTTTACGTTGAATTTGCGGGCGAGGGGCATGGTTTCAGGAACGCGCAAAATATTGAGGCTGCTCT
>CAZJUF010000252.1:0-4704 GCA_964549055.1 uncultured Hyphomicrobiales bacterium
CAAGAAATGCTGAAGCTGGAGGAGTGTTTTGTCATTGCCGGGGATTATAATGTTATTCCCCATGATGATGATGTGCATAATCCTGAAAGCTGGCGTGAAGATGCCCTGTTTCGCCCCGAAACACTGGAACACTACCACAGCCTGTTAAACCTTGGCCTCACGGATGCTTATCGCGCCTGCGAACAGGCGGCGCATCAATATACATTCTGGGATTATCAAGCGGGAGCCTGGCCCAAGGACCACGGCATTCGCATCGACCATCATTTACTGTCACCGCAAGCTGCTGACAGATTAAAAAGTGCTGGTATCGATCGTTTCACCAGAGGCTGGCAAAAGGCTTCTGACCACGTTCCGATCTGGATAGAACTGGATATTTGAAGCAACTACTGACGCGCTGAGGCAGAAGTTGCGTTACTTTCCTGCATTTTTGCGACCATAGAAACAGCAAGAGCGCGTTCGGATTTACTGGCCGTGGCGAAAATCTCGCCACTACGGGCCAGTAATTTCTTGTCGCGATCCGCCCTGGCGCTTTTCTCTGCCATCCTATGCCACATCAACCCCTTGAGACGACTTTTGGGACTGTTCTTGAAAGACAGGTAAATATCTCCCAACAAGGCCTGAGCTCTGGCAAATCCCTTGCGCGAGGCCAGCATCAGCCACTTCATTCCAACCAACTGACTTTTTTCCAGGCCCTCGCCCTTCAGATACATGACACCCAGTTCATACTGAGCCCCGGGGTGGCCATAGCGGGTGGCGGCATAGCGATACAGCGACTGTGCTCTGTCGAGGTTTTTTGAATAGGTCGTTCCCTTGATGCCGGTACGAAAATAATCCGCAATAGCGACAAGGGAGGAAACGGTGGCCCGCAATTTTTTGCGACTTCGCTGAAACACGGGATCGTGACTGGCGGCGACTTTGCGAAACCATTTCAGTGCCTTGATATCGCTTTTCTTGAGACCTTTTCCGAAACGATAGGCTCTGGCCAAACGCCATTGTGCCAGCAGATAACCACGATCCGCAGAAAACTTAAGGAACGCAATTGCGCGTTCAAAATTACCGTCCTTAAACGCTTTTCTGGCAAACCTATACGCTGCCTTTGCCTGCTTTTTCACAGGCAGGGTCTCAAGGATCAACAAGGGATCGAGAACAGCAACAGGCGGCAAATCCGGCGCTGTTTGAACAACAGGCGATAGATTTTCCTGAGGAATTTGTATATTTGCCGGCGCAAACGATGCCGATGGCACAATCTGTGAGACTGTATGGCTCGCGACATCCCCGGCGTAACTGATGTTGGCTGTCAACAGCGATGCTACCAGCAAACTCAAGCCAGTAGCGGTGAACCTAAATATCCGCATAGCAAAGAACTTCTTCCTTCCCGCTGGGATGGGTTAAAGCGCCCTTGTTGGCAGGCCCGACCAATTGGGCGTATTTCCACAAAGCACCTGTTGCATATTGTGTATCTGGCGGTGTCCAGCCTTTACGTCTCTCAGTCAGTTCCTCATCACTCAAAGCGACAGAGAGAATTCCGTTTTCGGCATCAATGGTGATGATATCACCATCTTTCAACAAACCTATCGGGCCACCGACAAAAGCTTCCGGCCCCACATGACCGATACAGAACCCTCGGGTTGCACCAGAAAAACGGCCATCGGTGATCAGAGCTACCTTGTCGCCCATGCCAAGGCCATAGAGCGCCGCTGTGGTTGATAACATCTCGCGCATACCGGGTCCGCCCTTGGGCCCTTCATAGCGAATGACAAGCACGTCACCTTCATTAAAGCCATCATTGCTAACAGCTTCAAAAGCATCTTCCTCACAGTCAAAACAGCGCGCTGGACCGGTGAAAACCAGACTGTCCATTCCCGCAACTTTAACAATTGCCCCTTCGGGTGCAAGATTGCCCTCAAGCCCGACAACACCGCCGGTTGGCGACAATGGGTTGGAGACCGGATAGACAACTTTCTGATTGGGATCGAAGGTTACATCTTCAAGGTTTTCGGCAATCGTGCGGCCGGTGACGGTTATGCAGTCACCATGAATAAATCCGCCATCAAGCAGGGTTTTGAGGAGGTTGGGCACGCCGCCGGCTTCATACATGTCTTTGGCAACATATTTACCGCCCGGCTTCAAATCAGCCAGATAAGGTGTGCGCTTGAAAATCTCGCAAACTTCGCGCAGGTCAAAATCAATACCGACCTCGCTGGCCATGGCGGGCAAATGCAGACCGGCATTGGTGGACCCGCCGGTGGCAGCGACCACGGTGGCAGCGTTTTCCAAAGCTTTTCGCGTCACAATATCGCGCGGACGCAAACCCAGTTTTAACAAATTCATTACGGCGCGACCACTGGCTTCGGCATATTGATCGCGGCTCTCATAAGGAGCAGGCATGCCCGAGGACAAGGGTAATGCGAGGCCGATGGCTTCAGACACGCAGGCCATTGTGTTGGCAGTAAACTGGCCACCACAAGCCCCGGCACTGGGACAGGCGGCACATTCAAGTTCATGAAGTTCTTCGTCGGTCATATTGCCGGCCGAATGCTGGCCAACACCTTCAAAGACGTCAACGACCGTTACATCCTTGCCTTTGAACTTTCCGGGCAGGATAGAGCCGCCATAGAGAAAGACCGCTGGCACATTGAGGCGCAACATCGACATCATGATACCAGGCAAGGATTTATCACACCCCGCCACACCAACCATAGCGTCGTAACAATGGCCACGCATGGTCAATTCAATTGAATCGGCAATGACTTCGCGTGAGGCCAAAGAGGATTTCATTCCCTGATGGCCCATGGCAATGCCATCGGTAACGGTGATCGTGCAGAACTCACGCGGCGTACCGGCAGCCTGCTTGACACCGGCTTTGACCGACTGGGCCTGACGCATTAATGCAATATTACACGGTGCTGCTTCATTCCAGCAAGACACCACACCGACAAACGGCTGGTTTATCTCTTCTTCACTCAATCCCATTGCATAATAAAACGCCCTGTGCGGAGCGCGTTCGGGGCCAACGGTGACATGGCGGCTGGGTAATTTTGATTTGTCGAAAGTGTGCGCGTCCATTAAGGTTTGGTGCTCCTGAAAGTGGGCAATAAATCTGCGTCGGAATATTATGGTCTAGATGCGCTCTAATCCAGAGGACAGAGCTTCAATTTCCAGGCAATTTTTTTTCCACCAAGAAAAATAAACGAAAACAGTAAACAAATACCTCTGTTTAAGGGCTCTAACATACTAAAAACATTCACTATCTGAACAATACGGCAATATGTGGACAAAAAATGTCACAATTGAAAATGTGTAACGATTGTGTTGTTTATGACACAGGTATTGGGGCCATATAATCAAGGGCAGAGGCAAAAACTGGAAAGAATCCGGCATGAATTATGATCCTCACGGCAAGATGCCGACACATACCGACTGCGTCGTGATTGGCGGTGGCATTGCCGGTGTCATGACAGCATACTTCCTGGCTAAAAGAGGTATACCGGTTGTTTTGTGCGAAAAAGGCCGCATTGCCGGTGAACAATCCTCGCGCAACTGGGGCTGGGTGCGTATTCAGGGCAGAGATACGCGCGAAGTCCCTCTTGCCGTTCACGCACAAAGGCTGTGGCGCGAATTGGCGGCACTTGTCGGGGCGCAAAATATCGGTTTTTCTCAATGTGGTGCAACCTACCTCACTTCCGAGGCCAAAAAACTCGACATCTATGCCAAGTGGGCTGCGGACACAGCGGGCATGCGGCCTGACGGCTTTGAGTGCGACGTGATTGATGCCACCGCTGCCCGCAATGTTCTGCACTCAAATGCATCACCGATGATTGGCGGCATAACAACACCTTCAGATTGCCGGGCTGAACCGGCACTTGCCGTTCCCGCCTTTGCCAAACAGGCGCAATTGGCTGGCGCGCAAATTTTCACCCAGTGTGCTGTCAGGGGCATTGAGACCAAGGCTGGAAAAATTTCGGCTGTCATTACCGAAAACGGCACGATTGAGACATCTTCCGTTGTGCTGGCGGGCGGGGCATGGTCGAGCCTGTTCTGCCGCTCGCTGGGCATTCGTCTGCCACAACTGAGAGTGCTTGCCACTGTGTGCCGTACAGCCCCTGCACCGCTGGTGACGGAAAATTGTGTGTTCACTGATACAGGAGCATTTCGACGCCGCCTTGATGGTGGCTATACGCTTACCGCTGCTGGCTCGGACAGCTTCCCCATAGTGCCGGACGCGTTTCGGTTTTTGACCGATTTCTGGCCATTGGTTAAATCTGAAGTTTTCAGCGGCCACATGAAACCTCATCTTGACCGTCGTTTTTTTGATGAATTGGCTCATGTGCGCCGCTGGCAATTGGATGCAACCAGCCCGTTTGAAAAAACGCGGGTGCTTGATCCAAAGCCGGATGCACGTCATGTGCGCAAATCGCTGAAAGCGATAGAGGCCCTGTCGCCTGCCTTCGGCAAACTGACACTGGAAGAAAGCTGGGCGGGAATGATCGACGTCACCCCTGACGTGCTTCCGGTTATTGATCGCATAGACCCCCTGCCCGGTCTTTATATGGCCACCGGTTTTTCCGGCCACGGTTTTGGTATCGGCCCGGCCACCGGTCACGTTATGGCTGACCTTGTCTGTGGTGATGCGCCGGTGGTTGATCTTGAGCCATTCCGCTTTTCACGCTTTTCGGATGGAACGCCTATGGAGGCGCAACAGCA
>CAZJUF010000253.1:0-4672 GCA_964549055.1 uncultured Hyphomicrobiales bacterium
AAAAACTTGGCGACATTTTCAAGCACGATTATCGGTTGGCCTTCATTTACAGTCATGTCAGGCATCTTTCCTTAAGTATCGACTCATATATCTTTCGAACCGGCCAAAACCCTTTTGAATAATCAGTGTCAAGATCATGTAGATCACCGCCAGTGAGATAAAGACTTCATAAGGGGCAAATGTATCGGCAACAATTGTGCGGGCAATCCCCATCATGTCGAGCAGGGTTATGGTGCTGGCCAAAGCGGTTGCCTTCATCAGGGAAACGATATCATTGCTGTAGGCCGGTATGGCCAGGCGCACGGCTATGGGTGTGGTGATATAGATAAACCGCTGGCGCACTGATAATCCCAAAGCAGAACCGGCTTCATGTAATCCGCGCGGCACACCGAGAATGCCGCCGCGCAGGATTTCGGAAACGTAAGCTCCGGTGTTGAGAGACAGGGCAAGAATGGCACAGCCATAAGGTTCACGCAAAATCGGCCAGAAGATGCTTTCGCGAATGAACTCAAATTGCGGCAGCCCATGATAGATGATGAAAATCTGAACCAGAATGGGTGTGCCACGGAAAATATAAATATAAACCACAGCGGGCCACTGCAGATACCATTTACCGCTGATGCGCATAAGCAGAAGGATGATCGCCAGTATGGTTCCCAGGAAAGCGGAAACAAACAGCAATTCCAACGTCAGACCCAGGCCCATCAGCATTTTCGGGATACTGTCAATTATCAGCTGGAAATCAACAATCATCGCCCTTGCTCCAGATGCTTGTTGGCGTATTTTTCAAGGCCCATGACGCTTAAAGTAATGATGGTTGAAAATGACAGGTAGATGAGACCGACGACAATGAACATGGTGAAGGGCTTGCCGGTGGTTGCCATCGCCTGTTCGGCGACAAACAGGGTTTCGTTAAGGCCAATGATGGAGATGAGGGCTGTGTCTTTTATCAGCGATAACATGTGATTGCCAAATGCGGGCAGGGCGAGACGCCACATTTCGGGGATTTGAATATAGATAAATGTCTTGAAACTGGAGATGCCGAGCGCGCGGGCAGCTTCAATCTGGCCAGGATCAACGCCGAGAAAAGCGCCGCGAAACGTCTCGGTGGCATAAGCGCCGACAACGAGTGCTATGCCAAAGGAGCCAACCCAGAACGGCGGGATGTCGAGAAATTTAATATCCGGATCAAAAATCTGGGCAATGTTGGTGAGGGCGATTGCAGCGCCAAAATACAGCAGCAGCAATACGAGAATTTCCGGTACACCGCGAAAAATCACGGTGTATCCGGCGGCTATGTTATTGGCGATACGGTTTTTGGAGAGTTTGGCACCAGCACCTATGAGACCGAACAGGACCATGAGAAACAGGGAGACAATGAAAACCTGGGCAACAACAACCGAGCCCCAGAAAAAATCATCGCCCCACCCCGAAAGCTCTTCCACAAAGTTGCCCTCTGTTGCCCGAATCTGTTGCGGTTTTTTTTAAAATTCGGTGTCAGCGGTGAGGCATTTTGGCCTCACCGCCAGCATTGTTGGAAGACTAAGGTACCATTTTTTGATTATGGATCGCAAACGGGAAGTATTTCAGAGCATATTTTTCAAGCGATCCATCTGTAGACAGTTGAACCACGGCCGCATCCAAACGCTTAAGCAGCGCTTCATTGCCCTTGCGCAAACCAATGCCAACGCCGGTGCCGAAGAATTTTTGCTCGTCAATTTGCGGGCTGACAAATTCAAAGCCGGCGCCATCGTCTTTGCTGAGGAATTTGAGGAATGCCTTCATCGGGTTTGTCATAATCATGTCGGTGCGGCCATTGACCAGATCGATATACATGGCGTCAGATGAATCGTAAAACACCACATTGGCTTTTGGCAATTTTGCTTCGAACCAGCTGGCGTAAGTGGTTGCGCGGCCAAGACCAACTTTAAGTCCGGCGAAATTTTCAGCAATGGGTTTTCCGTTATCATCAAACAGTTTCATGTTGGCATTTTTCTTGCCGACCAGACGGCCAACCGAAATGCGGTAAGGTTTTGAAAAGTCCATTTTCTTCAGGCGCTTTTCAGTAATTGACATGGAAGCAATAACCAGATCAAATTTGTTGGCCAGAAGAGCCGGGATCATGCCGTCCCATTTCTGGCAGACAAACTCCAGATCAGCGCCGACAATCTTGGCAACGCCTTTGGCAACATCGACATCATAACCATCAAGTTCACCGGCAGCGGTTTTAAAATTGAACGGTGCATAGGTACATTCCATGCCGACGCGCAAGGTTTCAGCGGCAGCAGGCTGAAACATCCCGCCAAGTGCAAAAGCCATTGTCGCAAGGGTTAGTAAAGCTGTTTTTTTCATGGGTCTCCCTTTCCCGTGGGTTGTGATCGTTAAGTGCAGATCATCGAAATAATACTGAAGTTTGGTATTTTTACAGGCCATTGGTAAATCCCCCCTGAGGAGGACGGGCGGCCAGAAGTGCTCTAGGATTGTAAAATCTGATCAATAGCGGCCAAAGTCTGGTCGACTTCTTCCGCCGTATTGTAATGCGCAAGCCCGATGCGCACGACACCACCGGTTTCCATTAACCCCAGATGATTGACCGGCTCAATGGCATAATTATGACCATTCCATACCTGTATGCCACTTGCACCCAGAGTGGTGGCAAGGTCATGGGGATCGTGTCCGGCCGCTGTAAATGAAATGGTGGGCACGCGTTTTTCCATGGCATTTGGATTGGTGATGCCGTGAATTTTAATTCCCTTGATCGATGTCAGTCCGTCAATCAGCTGGCGGGTCAGGGGAATTTCATAATCTGTCAGGCATTCCATGGCGGCGCAGACCAACTGGCGGCGCGGGTTGCCTTTTGTATGGCGTTGATGGTGATGGCTGTCCGCAACCGTCTCGCCCAGCCAGGCAAAATAATCAATCGTCGCTGTGATGCCAGCCATGCCCTCGTGATTGAGGGTTCCGGTTTCAAAACAATCGGGAAGGGTGTTGGCTGCCGGGCGCACTTTATAGGGGTCAAGTTGCAACAGTATATCTTCGCGGCCCCACAATACGCCCATGTGCGGGCCAAAGAACTTGTAGGGCGAACATGCCAGAAAATCACAGCCCAAGTCCTGCACGTCAATAATACCGTGGGGAGCATATTGAACGGAATCAACAAAGACCAGGGCACCAACTGATTTCGCCTTTGCAACCGCTGCACGCACGTCATTGATGGTTCCGGTGAGGTTGCTGGCATGGCCGAAGCACACCAGCTTTGTGCGTTCGGTTAAAAGGTCGTCGAGAGCGTCCAGATCGAATTCGAAGGATTCTTTGTCAAAGGACAGAAATTTCACCGTTAAATCATAGTCGCGCGCCATCAACAGCCATGGTGATACATTGGCGTCATGGTCCATTTTTGTGACAATGATTTCATCGCCGGGCGAAAACAGGCGGCCAATCGACCTCGAAATATGAAACGTCAGGGTGGTCATATTCTGACCAATGATAATTTCGCGCGTCGAGCTGGCATTAACAAAATCGACCATGGCGCGATGGGCGTCTTCGAACACTTGCGTGGCAGCTTCCGAGGTGCGAAACGGGCCTCCGAGATTGGCGTTTTTATTTATTAAACAATCCGTTATTGCATCAATGACCATGTTAGGCACCTGAGTGCCGCCGGGATTATCCAGATAGACCGGAGAGGTCTCGCCGTTGGCGCGAGAGATTGCCGGGAACTGTGATCGAATGAGATTAATATCAAATGCAGACATTTTGGGTCATGTTTCCTGAAAACTGAAGCTATTAACTTAAAGCTAGTCTATTGACCAAGCAGCCTGAGGGTATATCCTCCCTGAGGGTGACAAGGGAGTACAGGAAGTATGGCAACAGTGCCATTGAAATTGCCACTTGATCAAAGTTCCGCGATTGAGCCCGATGCGTTTTTCTGGCATAAGGAAATCGGCCGGATCATTGACAGTGTTGATGATGATGCTTTTCTTTGCCAACTGGTTGACAGTCTGTCGCGGCTTGTACCTTTTTCCATGGCTGTGGTTTTTGCCTACAGTGGACGGTCGCGGCCCTTACGTCTTTTTGATACTTTTCCTGATGCGACAGCGCGCAAAGGCATCGAAAATTATGTTAGCGGAACCTACGTCCTTAACCCGTTTTATCTGGCCCATCTGCGCGGTATTGATAGCGGTGTATACCGTATTACAGAATTGGCACCTGACGCCTATTTTGAAGACAAGGAATTGCGCATAGACAAAATAACCACGGCCAAACGTGAAGAGCTCGGGTATATTACCGAAGGCTGGCCGCGCGGGCAGGAAGAACTGATTATCGCTGTTAATGCTGAAGGGCCGACAACGATTGAAATCAACCTGTTTCAGTTAAAAGTCTCTGGTGGTTTTTCAGATAGTGAACTCAAATTGCTGAGTGACCAGTTGCCGGTGATCAGTGCTGCATTGCGCAAATACTGGTCACTACAAAGCCAATCCAGTGACGAGCGCCCGCTGGATACACGCATTGATGAGCTGTTTGAGGACTTTGGCAAACCGCAGCTCACCGACAGGGAACGTGAGGTTATTCAATATGTTCTGCGCGGTCATTCATCAGAATCGATCTCCCTGCATCTGGAAATTTCCATTACCACAGTAAAAACCCATCGCAAGCGTGCCTACGCCAAACTTGG
>CAZJUF010000254.1:0-4648 GCA_964549055.1 uncultured Hyphomicrobiales bacterium
GTGCATGAAGACAATTATACGCCAAAGCGGCTGCACGAAGAAATTACAGAGCTGGATCTCGACTTTGTCGGCTTTGAAGAATACGAGGAGCTTGGTTTAAACGATGCCTATCGGGCAATGTTTGCAGATGAAGGTTCATTGACCAACCTGATGAACTGGGAAGAACTGGAAAAAACCCAAGCCAATCCCCCTGAAGGCTATGTCTTCTGGTGCCAAAAACCGCTAACCTGACAATACCTTGTCAATTCCCTGACATCACCCCGAAAAACCACCATCAGCGAGAAATTTCAACTCTTCAGCACCCGATGTGCGCCCCAGCACCTGGTTGCGATGAGGAAATCGGCCAAATTGCTGAATGATGTCGCGATGAATATGGGCAAACCTGAGGTTTTCCGGATCATCAATTGTTGCGAATAACTCGATACTGCGGTCTTGTATTTCGAGGTCTTCGGAATGTTGAAAAGGCATGTAAATCCACAGGCGCGCGTTGATGGGAAATTCAATGTCCTGTCGCTTTGATATGAGATTTTGGCTCAGGCCAAGGGCTTTTTCATCGGTTGCAAAGGCTTTAGGTGAATTGCGATAGAGGTTTCTTGAAAACTGATCGAGCACAATAATCAGGGCCAATGTACCTTCCGGGTTCATCGCCCATTCATCAATGCCACCATTTGCCGCTTTTTCATGCAGGGTTAAAAACCGGTCTGCGATGGCATCATCAAAAGCATCTTCCCTGGCAAACCATTTTTTGGGGCCAGCCGAAAACCAGAAATCAAGAACGTCCGCCGGTGTGGGTAAACTGGCGTCAGAGGCGTAAGTCACCATCAACTATCCTGACAAAAAGAGCTGCGTTGAGAGGTTTAATATCACCGCTTTCGGGGCCATTAAAGAATAACCTGTCCTCAATGGCTTCAGGATCAAACCCCTGTTTGACCAGGTCCACTTTTCGTTGCTTGAACGTGCCGGTGGCTTCAATTTGTACCTGCATACGAATGAACAGCGGGCGCGCATATTCCGGCAGTTGAAGGGTCAGGTAATTGCCAAAATCAGTCATATCAAAATCATCGTTGGTAACAAGACCAACCATTCCGGCGCGGCCGTCATGGCCGGGAACAGTGACACCATAGACATTGGCTTCGAGCACACCGGGGAATACCGAAATGGTTTCGGCGACTTCTGACGTTGCGACATTTTCACCCTTCCAGCGGAAGGTGTCGCCAATGCGGTCGACAAAATAGAAATACCCGAGACTATCGCGTTTCATCAAATCCCCGGTGCGAAACCAGATGTCGCCTTTTTCAAACACATCGTGCAGGATTTTCTTTTCGGTTTCTGATTTATCCGCATAGCCATCAAATCGGTTGGTGGGATTTTTGGGGCTGTCAATCACCTTGCCAATCACCTCGCCGATGACGCCGGGTGCGCATTTTATGCAAAACCCGTCAGGCCCCCTGGCAGCAACTTCTTTCTCGGTATCAAACTCGACAATTTCGGTGTTGAAAATCTTCTCGGCCCACTTTGGAATACGCCCGACAGACCCCGGTTTGCTGTCATAGTTTAACAACACCACGTTGCCTTCGGTGGCGCCGTAAAACTCGAGAATTTTGGCAAGACCAAAGCGGTCGCGAAATTTTTCCCAGATATCGGGCCGCAAGCCATTGCCGCAACACAGTCTGATCTTGTGTTTTTTCTCAAATTCATCCGGCGGGCAATTGAGCAGATAGCGGCACAGTTCACCGATATACTGAAACATGGTGGCTTCATACTTGACGCAATCAGACCAGAAATTCCGGGCGGAAAAAGTATCGCGCAAAATAGCCGCCCCGCCCACGGTCAAAACCGTCCCCAATGCCAGGACACCGCCGCTGGAGTGATACAGCGGCATGGCGATATACATGCGGTCTTCAGGCTTTGCATTCACAGCGGCTGAAAAGCCGTTCATGATTGATTGCACGCGGTAATGGCTGATATTGGCAGCTTTCGGCAGGCCGGTGGTGCCGCTGGTGTAGATATAAAGGGCGGGATCATTAATCGTAAGAGCGGGTTTGTTGGCCGCATCAAGGGGTGTGGAAGGTGTTTTTTCTAAAGCCTCATCAAGATTTTCAGCGTTCTTGATGGTACCACCCCTAGCCCAGATAACCGGCGGTGTATAAATATGGGGCAGGGCGGTTGCAAGATTAGGCTCAAGTTCAATATCGACAATCAAATGCCTGGCATCGACAATCGAAATGCAATGGGCAAGCGAGTTCTCGGTCAAGTTGGTATTGAGCAGGGCGGCCACCCCGCCTGCGCGAATAATACCCAGCCAGGCAATGACATACTCCGGCTTGTTGGGCATCAGCAGACCAACGACATCGCCTTTTTTAACGCCAATTGATTGCGCCCAATGAGCGTAGCGATTGGCGCGCTGTTCCAGTTGGCCATAGGTGACAGTCTGGTCGAGATAATAAAAGGCTATGCGGTCTTTGTGTTTCACAGCCAGTTTGCTGATGGTATCGCTTAAAGTCGAGTTGGGGTTTTTCTGTAACGGCTTTAGCCGCTTGAGCATGCGTAAGGCGCCGGTGAAATAAAGGTACTCGGAACGGATGCGATCAAATAATCCCAACTTTAGTGTTCTCCCGATTAGCGCGGCAGGATGCCAAGTTCTGGAAACGGGATAAAGGCTACCATATCGCCGGGTAAAACACGAGATACACTCTCATCAAGTTCAATCAGGCCGTTGGCTGCGCGCAGGGATGAAATAAGCCCGCTACCGTCACTGGGGTATTTATGTGCCTGTGGCTGGCCTGCTTTATTGTCTTCAAGCCACCCGCGCAAAAACTCGCGACGATCGGTTTTCTTGCGCTCAATGGTGAATGCAGCTGGCACAAAATACCGTTGCGGCGTTACCCAACTGCCGCCACCAAGGCGCAGCAGCAAAGGCCGCACATAGAGCATGAAACACACCATGACAGCGACCGGGTTTCCCGGCAAACCTAAGATAACTTTATTCTCAATCTGGCCAAAGCTCATGGGCCGTCCCGGCTTTATCGCCAGTTGCCAGCTATGCAATGTGCCAATCCTGTTAATGGTCTCGACCACATGATCTTCTTCACCGCGGCTGGCTCCGCCCGAGGTGATGATGACATCATACTTTTGTGCCGCATCGACCAGCAGCCTTTCAACATCGTCTGAAGTGTCCGGGGCAATACCAAGATCGGCGACATTGGCACCGGTCGATGTGATCAGCGATTGCATCAGGAAATAATTGGCATCATACACATTGCCTGAAGCGTAAGGTGTGCCGGGGCGGATGATTTCATCGCCAGTGGATAAAAGCCCGACGCTCAGAGGTTTGAAACAGGTCAGTTGATCGCGCCCGCATGAAGCAATAGCAGTAAGTTCCGGCGCTCTTAATCTTTCACCGGCAGCCACCACAATCTTGCCCGCGCCCAGATCTTCACCGGCTTTGCGCAAGTTGATACCTTTTTTAATGCCCGCAGGAAAAGCAACGTCGCCATTGTCTTCAACGATGACATCTTCCTGCATGATAATCGTATCAGCAGCTTGCGGCACCTGCGCTCCGGTAAATATCCGCGCAGTGGTGCCGGGCTTTAACGCGGTTTCAGGCACGCTACCTGCGGGAATGCGCATGCTCACCGGCAGCCGTGTTTCGCGCTCAGGATCAATGTCGGCAAAGCTAAGCGCATAGCCGTCAACAGCGGCATTATCAAAGCCTGGAATATTGCGCGGAGCCACCACATCATCGGCCAAAATACGGCCATGGGCATTTGTCAGATTAACGCTTTCAAATCCTGCAATCGGCGAAATACGTTGGCGTAAAATTCCCAGAGCTTCCTCATGGCGCAGCCGGTCCTGGTCATGCAAAAAGCAATCGTCCAAAAGCCGTCTTTGTCCGTCATTTACAGTCATGATTTACGCAAGCCCAAATGGTCTATAACAAAATCAGTAATATTTTCAGCATCATCGCGAGTAAACACCGGAACCTCCTGGTCAACAAGGGGATCATCGCAGGCAATCGCCACAATATTTACATCATCAGGGGCGAGTGCGGGATGATCCAGATCAAGTCGCCGCACTTCAATTTTAGGGTAAGCCTCACGCTTGAAGCCTTCAACAATAACAATGTCGCAGGGGCTGAGCCGCGCCAGCATATCTTCAAATGTCGGCTCCTCGCTGCCGCGCAGTTCATGCAGGATAGCCCAGCGTGAACCCGATACAATGGCAACCTCATGGGCACCTGCCTGGCGGTGAATAAAACTGTCACGGCCCTTCTGGTCGAGATCAAAACCATGGTGCGCATGCTTGATGGTGGATACTCTATACCCCCGCGCGGTGAGTTCTGTCACCAGTCGCGATGTAAGCGTGGTTTTGCCTGAGTTTTTAAAACCGGCAACCCCGAACATAGGCGTGCTCAAACGATATTCTCCTCGATTAATCTTTTTGCCTGTTGCAAATCTTCCGGTCTGTTGACGTTAAAAAACGGATCATACGGCAAGCAAGAAAAATCCACCTGCACCAGATTGAAGCGATCCGTCCAGTGCAAAACCTTCCTCACCCCATCAACAACCAGAGCATGGCGCAGATCACCCGCCAGACTAACCGGCCACATACCAAACACCGGATGGCGATTGCCGCCTGATGTTGCCAT
>CAZJUF010000255.1:0-4638 GCA_964549055.1 uncultured Hyphomicrobiales bacterium
CCCTTCTCCCCTTGCGGGAGAAGGTGGCCGCGTAGCGGTCGGATGAGGGGGTGGCTTATTCCAGCGCTTCGAGAGATTCCGGTAATATCTGGCCGCCATCGACGATGATTGTCTGGCCGGTGATGTAATTGGCTTCTTTTGACGCCAGAAACAACGCCGCATTGCCGATGTCTTCGACAGCGCCAATCTTTTTCAGCGGGATGGATGCCGCCATGGTTGCGAGATAGTCATCGCCCAGACCATCGAGGCCTTCGGTATAGATGTTGCCGGGCAAAACCGCATTCATGGTGATGGCGTGTTTGGCAAGTTCGATGCAGGCGGTACGCATGAAACCCAACTGGCCGGATTTGCTGGCACCATAATGTGACCAGCCGGGAAAGCCGGTCTCGGGCCCGGTGATTGATGATGTCAGGATGACACGGCCCTGATCGGATTTTTTCAAATGCGGCAGGCAGGCTTTAACCGACAGGAACGTACCCTTGAGGTTGGTGTCCATTACCTGATCCCATTCTTCCGGGTCCATATCTTCAATATTGGTTTGCGGATATATGCCGGCATTGGCGCATAGAATATCAAGCCCGCCATTGCGCTCAACCGCGGCCGCGGCCATGGCTTGAGATTGCTCCCAATTGGCGATATCGGTGGAAAATCCTGAAGCACCGCTGCCGATCTCTTCGGCCACGGCTTGCGCCTCATCAAGGTTGCGCGAGACCACCAGGACTTTTGCGCCCTGATTGGCAAATACGCGGGCAATGCCTTTGCCGATGCCTTTACTTGCACCGGTTACGATGACTGATCTGCCTGCAATTGATGTCAGCATTTTGCTTTCCTTTCGCGTCTATCTGTTTTCCATTCGCCGCTGTCGCGCATTTATTGCCAGCCAGATAATATAGGCGATCAACAAAAACACAGCGGCACTTGATAGGGTCAAAGCCCCCAGTGTCGGCACCATGGGGGTGTAGCCCGACACCATTTTGGCATAGAGCCATTCAGGGATGGTTTGATCGGCACCGGTGGTAAAAAGCGACAGGGGGAAATTTCCCCATGACAGTAAAAATGCGAAAATTGCGCCTGATATTATCCCCGGCGACAGGATTGGCAGGGTAATTTCTGTCAATACCTGCCAGCGCGTGGCACCGAGGTCGTAAGCTGCTTCTTCCAGTGCCGGATCAAAACTGTAGACCTGTATCGACATGATCAAAATGACAATGGGCGTGATCCAAACCAGATGTGCAAACACCGCTGTCTGCCAGCTGGTGATAACGCCAATGGCCGAGAACCACAATAACATTGCCAGGCCGAGCACGGCTTGAGGGAAGAAAATCGGCAGCAAAATCAAACGCTGATAGAGCTTGCGTCCCTTCCAGTCATATCTGGCAAAGGCCAGCGCACCAAAAAAAGCCAGCACCACCGAGATGATGGTGACCAATGCGGCGACCGACAAAGATGTCCATAATAATTCGCGTACTGACAGCGAAGTAAAAGCTTTTTGATACCACTTGTCGGTCCAGCTTTGGATGGGGAATTTGAAATATCGCTGCTTGGAAAATGAGGCCAGAACAACGGCTATCATTGGTACATACAAAAAGGCAATGACCACCCCTGTCCACAGGATTATAAAGCGGCGCGAAAGGTTTTGTGAGCGCGAGGCTGCCATATTGTCACCGCCTGCCAATGACGCGGTCGAGATCAACGCGTCTGAATAAAAAGAAAACAATGATGCCGGAAAGAGCTATCAGCAGCACTGACAAGGCTGAGCCCTTGGGCCAGTTCTGAGCGAAGGTGAAGGCCGATTCAATATCATCGGCAATCATGACAATAGCCTGTCCGCCAAGAATTTTAGCCTCGGCCAAAGATCCCAGAACCAATACAAATGTCAAAATACCGCCAATCATCAAACCGGGCATCGACAGCGGCAGCTCAATTTCGCGGAATATCTGCCAGCGTGTGGCACCAAGATCAGATGCTGCTTCTTTCAGGGTTTCAGGAACCATGGAAATGCCGATAACCAGCGGGAACAGCATAAACGGCAGGTAGACGTAGACCAGCCCGAGGGTGATTGCAGGCACGGTAAACAGGAGACCGGAGATCGACAGGCCAAACAGGCTTTGCATCGAGCCATCAAAAATACCGTTTTTGAGCAAGATCAAAACCCAGCCAAACAGTCTGATGTTTTCGGAAATAAGAATGGGAACGGCAATAAGAGCGGTCACCAGATTGGCCCACCGGTTGAACAATTTGGCCATGCCGTAGGCAATCGGGTAGCAGATGATAAACAATAAAACCACGGTTGTCAGCGCCATCGCCAGTGACCAGAAAAACGATATGTAATAGCTGTCGCTGATTATTGATGAATAGTTTTCAATTGTCGGTGCCTGCATCAACGTAAATGTCTTCGACGGCATGAAGCTATAGATCACCACCAATAAAAGCGGTCCGGCAAACCCGATTAACAGGAACAATGAAGCGGGCAGGGCAGCCAGAACACCGGGCTGTTTTAGCCAGCTGATTATATTGCTCTGTGAGGGTTTTGTCATTTCGGTTAACTACTCACCAATATCGAATCTTCAGGCCGCCAGCCAATGTCAACGGTGTCTCCGCGCTGGCCTTCATAGGGTTCATCCTGCAGACGCTCAACCAGCCACGGTTCGTCAAAATGATCAATCCTGATCTGGTATTGCACCCGCGAGCCAAGCGCGTAGTCGTTAAAGGCGATGCCCTTGATTTTGTTTTTCATGTCAGCGGCAGATTTGCCGATTTTCATGACTTCCGGGCGAATGATCAAGAACCCGGTGGTGAAATCGGAAAGATCGTCTGTGACTGTGAAAACTTCGTCAAAACCGGTGACCCGAAGCGTATTTTCACCGGCTTTTTCAACCGAAAGCGTATTCACTTCACCCATAAACTGGGCGACGAATTTATTTTTGGGATTGTTATAAATTTCATGTGGCGTGCCGACCTGGACGATGCGGCCTTCGCGCATAATGGCGATGCGGTCTGACATGACCATGGCTTCTTCAAGCGAATGGGTGATGTAGACAAAGGTCTTGCCGGTTTCGCGATGAATATCCTTAAGCTCTTTTTCCAGCGCTTTACGCAACCTGAAATCGAGTGCTGACAAGGGTTCATCGAAAAACAGAATTTGCGGATCGAATGCCAGGGCGCGGGCCAGGGCTATGCGCTGGCGTTCACCACCGGAACATTGGGTAACGCTTTTGTCGTAATAAGATAAGGGCAGGCGTAGTTGCTCCATCAACTGGTCAACACGCGCGCGTCTTTTGGCTTTATCTTTTCCGGCGATTTTCATCGAAAACTCGATGTTTTCACCAACGGATTTGTGCGGGAACAGGGCCAGCGACTGAAACACCATGCAGGTTGGACGTTTGTTGGCCGGCAAATCGTTCATAACCCGGCCCTGCAGGCGCATCTCGCCGTCAGAAGGTGCGTCCATGCCGACCAGCATCCGTATCATCGTGGTTTTGCCGGATCCTGATGGTCCTACAAGCGTGAAAAACTCACCTTCTGTAATTTCAAGATTGACATCATCCACCGCGACAAAATTGCCAAAGCGTTTGGTGATGCCATTGAGCTCAAGAAAAGGCTCGCTTAACTCAACCAAGGTTTATTTCCTCTAGTATAATTGAGGGTCAGGGCTGTATGAGCCCTGACCCTGGTCAGTGATAGGTTCTCTTTCCAGAGATTTTAAGTTTTGCGTTCGCGTTTGGCAGCAGAATACAACTCATACATTTCAGCGTAATCAGGGTTGATGTCATAATCAACCGAGTTAGCCATTTCCTGCTCGAGGGAATCCCACTGAATGGCATCGAGTTCTTCTTTCGAAAAGGTGCTCAACACTTCCTGGCTTCCCATCTGGGTAACGGGATTATAGGTGCCTTCAGCGAAGGCGACTTTTTTGGAAACGTCAGGCCGCTGAACATACTCAAGGAAGTCTTCTGCCAAAGGCGAAGGATTGGGATTGTTGACCACTGAGGTCAGTTCAATCCAGACGATGCCGCCTTTACCGTTCATGGGGCCTGAATTAGGCGTGATGCCGCGAATGTTTTTGGCGCCATCAAGTCGTGCCGGCGAAGCTGTGTAGGTGCCGCCAGTGAAATAAGCGTCAATTTCGCCGTTGATCAGGGCAAGGTTCATGGCCACGAGATCGTCGGTGAGGTTTTTGGCACCATTGAAGATTTGCTTGGCAACTTCACCAAACTTGGTAATTTCGGCCTTGGTGTGTTTTCTGAACGGATCGATGTCAGCGGCGATGCACATGTGATAAATGTTCCAGTTATCATATGTCAAAATGCCATAACGACCTTTCATTGCCGGATCAAGGAACAGCTTGAAGCCCTGGTCTTCGGCCATCTTGCGGCTGATTTTATCGGTATTGACGACAAAGGAGAACGGACCAAAGCGCTGGGTCATGCCCAGAAGGTCCTTGCCTTTTGCATCCATCGCCCACTTGTACGGTGGCTTGAAGGCTGGCATCATTTTGTCATAATAAGGATCAAAGCGTTCGCGGGGAATGGGTTTTATCAGGCCTTCGGGATACATCATTTCGCGCGCCCAGGGATTGTTGACGTTGATGATATCCCAGACTTTGGTTTCACCGGCGCGCAATCTGTTTACGGCATC
>CAZJUF010000256.1:0-4637 GCA_964549055.1 uncultured Hyphomicrobiales bacterium
CGGAAATACCGTTTATGGTCAGCTGTATGCCGGTCAGAATTTTGGCGTTTGTCGGGTTGGTGCGATAGTGTTTCATCAAGTTGACCTGTAAATGATTGAGCGGGTCAAGGTAAGGGAAACGATTGCGGATGGAGCGTTCCAGCAAGGCGTTGTTTTCGAGCAGAGTTTTCTGCTGCATAATGTTCAACAGTGTTGTGATGGTCAATCGGCGCTCCTGAGCTATGCGCCTGAATATTGTCTTGCGCAAGGCTTCGTCTTCAACCAGGGCAGCATAACGTGAGGCAATAGCGATGCTGCTTTTGGCCAGCACCATGTCCATATTGGAGAGTTGCGTGCGGAAAAATGGCCATTGCTGATAAAGCTCCTGTAAAAACGGCAGGCCTTTATCAGGGTGATCCTCCAGCCACTTTTCGATGCCTGAGCCAAAGCCATACCAGCCCGGCAGCATCAAGCGGCATTGAGCCCAGCTGAATACCCAGGGTATTGCGCGCAGGTCTTCAATCCGCCGGGTTTTTTTGCGCGAAGCCGGGCGCGAGCCGATGTTGAGGGTGGCGATTTCATTGATAACAGTTGAGCCCCAGAAATATTCTTCAAACCCGTCTGTTTCATAGACCAATGAGCGATAGGCCTTGTAAGCGTGGGCGGAAATTTCCTCCATGGCCTCAAGATATGCATCAGGCGGGGTTTGTTCGCCGGATTTAAATAAGGTTGCTTCCAGCGTGGCAGCGCTAAGAATTTCCAGATTGCGTCTGCCGACCGCCGGATTGGAATATTTACTTGAGATAATCTCGCCCTGCTCGGTCACGCGTATCTGACCATTAACGGCACCGACGGGCTGGGCCATGATGGCGTCATAGCTGGGGCCGCCGCCGCGACCGACGCTGCCGCCGCGACCATGAAACAGGCGCAACCTGACTTGATGGCGCTGCAACACTTCGATCAGGCCGATTTCAGCCTTGTACAACTCCCAGCCTGAGGTAACGAAACCACCGTCCTTGTTGCTGTCGGAATACCCCAGCATGACTTCCTGGGTGGCCTGGCAACTGTCAACGAGTTTCCGGTATTCGGGAATGGACAACAGCCGGTCCATAATCTGCGTGCATATACGCAAATCAGGGATGGTTTCAAACAGCGGGACAATATGGATATGGCTGGTGCCTTCAGGGGTGACGATGCCCGCCTGTTTCAAAAGCACGCAGATTTCCAGCAGATCGGAAACCGATTGGGTGTTGGAGACGATGCAGGTGGTAATTGCCCGATGACCGTAGAGCCTGTGAATACGCGCTGCGGTTGTCAGGATATCAAGTTCGCTCCTGGTTTCAGCACTATAGGTCCAGAAGGGCCGAGCAAGCGGGCGGGCGGTTTTGAGTTCTTCAACCAGCAGCGCTATTCTGTCTTCTTCATTGAGGGCGGTGTAATCTGTCCCCGGATTTACCGCTTCGAACAATTCAGCGATGCAAGCCTCATGGGTGTCCGAGCCCTGACGCAGATCGAGGCTGGCGAGGTGAAAACCAAAACAGTCGACCGCACGGCGCAAATGACGCAGGCGTCCGTCGGCGAGAATGGCGGATCCGTTTTCACATAAGGAATGATGAATAATGTCAAGATCGGCTCTGAATTCTTCAGGGGTTTCATAGGGGGTGCTGTCACCAACGGGTGCGCGCGATGACGCAACGGCATCGAGGTCACGCAAGCTTGCCGCCATGCGGGAGTACAGGCCGGAAATGGCCAGCCGGTAGGGCTCTTCCTTGCGGTGGGGCGAGGTGTCGGGAGAAAGCCTGGCAAGGTCGAGCAAAGCATCAGAGGCTTTGACAATGCGTGTTGACAGTGACAGCTCACCGCCCAGCTCATGAAGCTCGTTGAGATAGAAGGCAAGGGCACGCGCGCTTTGCTTTTTGACCGTTTTTTCCAGGGTTTCAGCGGTGACAAATGGGTTGCCATCACGATCAGAGCCAATCCAGCCGCCGATGCGCAGGAATGATGCGACTTCTACCGGTTCTTCATCGGGGAAATCTTCATTCAACCTGTCTTCGAGAGAGGCATAAAACCGGGGAAGTTCTGTCAGAAAAGTATAATCATAATATGACAACCCGTTGGATACTTCATCCATCACATCAAGCTTGGTCTGGCGCAGCAGATTGGTCTGCCACAAGGTCAGCACCGCACGGGTAATATCGGCATCACTCTGGCGGCGTTCTTCCGGCGTCCATTTGGAATGATCGCGCTTGGCGAGGATTTTGGAAATTTCCATTTCGCGCTTCATGATGCTTTTGCGCCGGACTTCGGTGGGGTGTGCTGTCAATACCGGGGAGACCAGGGCGGTGTTGAAGAACTCCTGCAATTGCGCCGCCGTAAACCCCTCTTTTTTGGCTTGCAGAAGCGCTTTTTCCATGGTGCCTGCGCGCGGTGCTGATCCGGCCATGGCGTGCGCCCGGGTGCGGCGGATACGGTGCTGGTCTTCGGCGAGATTAGCCAGATGGGAAAAATAGCTGAAGGCGCGTAAAATTTGTACGGTTTGTTCGGGGCTGAGCGAATTCAGAATATCTTCCAGCTCGCGCCGCGCCGGTTCTTCATCGTCTTCGCGATGAAAGCGAATGGAGGTCTGGCGAATGTTTTCAACAATGGCGAATATCTCATCGCCTTCCTGGTCGCGCACAGCATCGCCCAATATGCGGCCAAGCAGCCGAATATCATCACGCAGCGGCAAATCCTTGTCGCCATTGCCAAGCGTTGCTGTGGCGGTTTTCTGGGTATCCACTAAGGTCATGAATCAAGTTCCTGGTTCGAGTGTATATCCATCTCAACTATAGAGACACAGGTCAAGAGCCGCCTTCAGGCAGCCCATGGGATAAAGCCAAATGACCGGTTGACCAAAGGGCCGGTTTGAAATAACTTAAATTTGATCAAATGATCAAAAAAATATACACAACTGGGAGAATTACTCAGAATTGGGCTGGTGCTTTGGGGAAAACTAGCTGTACAGTCCGTTGCAGAGAAATGCAGGGATCATTTTTGTGTCTGGATGTAGAAATATCCAAATGACACCTCGTAACTATTCAAATTATGACGAAGAAAAAAATCCAGGAGGGAATTACATGACAAATAGAATTTCACGCCGGACCGCCACCACATTAATTGGTGCAGGTCTGGGCTCAATGTTGTTGGGCTCAAATGCTTGGGGCGCCGAGAAGATTAAAGTTGCCGGAATTTACACTCAGCCCATTCAGCAAAAATGGGATGCGCGCTTGCATCAGGCTCTGGTCAAGGCGCGTGATGCTGGTGAAATTGAATATGTGTTTTCAGAAAAAGTCGCCAACACCGATTATATCAGAGTGCTGCGCGAATATGCTGAAAGTGGCGTTAAACTGATTATTGGTGAGGCCTTTGGTATTTCCAAAGAAGCGCGCAAAGTGGCTGACGAATATAAAGATGTCGCCTTCCTCATGGGCGATCCGTTCAAGCCGCATGGCTCCAACTTTTCGGTTTTCGACAATTTCATTCATGAGCCCTGCTATCTTATGGGTATTCTTGCCGGCTCGATGACCAAAACCAAAAAAATCGGCATGGTCGGTGGCTACCCCATCGGTGAAGTCAACCGCTTGTTCAATGCCTTTATTAATGGTGCGCGCTCAGTTGATCCGTCGATCCAGTATAAAGTCAACTTTATCGGCTCTTGGTATGATCCACCAAAAGCCAAGGAAGCAGCGTTTGCCCAGATCGAAACCGGCGTGGACATGATGTATGCTGAGCGTGCCGGTGTGGTTGATGCCGCGCGCGACAAGGGTATTTTAGCCTTTGGTAACGTCAATGACATGAACAAGGAAGAAAACGGCAAAGATGTTGTTGTTGTCTCGGCCTTGTGGCACATGGAAAATGCCATCAACAACGCTATTTCTTTGGTCAAGGCAGGAAATTTCAAAGCTGAAGACTATAAGGAATGGACCATGATGCAAAAGGGCGGCGCCAGCCTGTCGCCGTATTATGAGTTTGATGACCGCATTCCTGCCGAAGCCAAAGCCAAGGTGGCGGCACTGCAGGCGGATATCATGTCAGGGAAATACGTTGTCGAAATCAACGATAACGAACCCAAGTCTTCTTATTGATTGTTAGATGGTGCGGGTCTTGACCCGCACCATCGCATCACCTGATGTCGATACTTGAAATAAAGAATATTACCAAGAGCTTTGGCTCACTGGTCGCCAACGATGACATTTCGCTGTCGCTGGATGCTGGTGAAATACTGGCTTTGCTGGGCGAAAACGGTGCCGGTAAAACCACATTGATGAACATCCTCTTTGGTCATTATACCGCTGACAAGGGGTCGATTTCGATTGACGGTGAATTGTTGCCGCCGGGGTCGACCGAGGCTGCCATCAAGGCCGGTGTCGGCATGGTGCATCAGCATTTTACCCTTGCCGATAATCTCAGCGTTCTCGACAATATAATTTTAGGCACGGAAAACCTTTTCGCCTGGCGCCAGGACCTGTCGGGTGCGCGCGCCAAGCTTGAAAAAATGTCAGAGGAATTTGGCCTTGCCGTCAAGCCGGACATTCTGGTCGGTGAGCTGTCAGTAGGCGAGCGTCAGCGCGTTGAAATTCTCAAGGTTCTATACCGCGATGCCCGCGTTCTCATCCTCG
>CAZJUF010000257.1:0-4613 GCA_964549055.1 uncultured Hyphomicrobiales bacterium
GGTGCTCAAGGGCTGCGGTGATGAAACCTGCAACGAAGACGATATTGTCGAGCTGGCTAATGGCTGCATCTGCTGCACGGTTGCCGATGATTTTATCCCCACGATTACAAAACTGATGGAGCGCGAAGACCGCCCCGATCACATCGTCATAGAAACCTCAGGTCTCGCCCTGCCTCAACCCCTTGTGCGCGCCTTCAACTGGCCCGAAATCCGCAATCAGGTGACCGTCGATGGTGTGGTGACCGTGGTTGACAGTGCAGCCGTGGCGGAGGGAAAGTTTGCCCATGATCACCACGCTGTTCAAGCCCAGCGCGAGGCCGATGAAGCGCTCGATCACGATAGCCCGCTGGAAGAACTGTTTGAAGATCAACTCAATTGCGCGGACATGATCATTCTCAATAAAACCGACCTGTTGTCGGCGGATAGTCTCAAACACGTCAATGAAGACATCCGCGCTACGTTGCGTCCGGCAGTGAAAATCCTGCAGGCACAAAACGGCAGTCTTGGCGCTGATGTTTTATTGGGACTGGGTATCGGGGCCGAAGACGATCTTGAAAACCGCAAATCCCATCATGAACTTGCGGGGCAGGAAGATCACGACCATGATGATTTTGACAGCTTTGTGGTAAGTTTAAGCGAAATTGAGGATCAGCAGGACCTGTTGAAGCGTCTGGATAAAACCTTGGAAAATCACGATATTCTGCGCCTCAAAGGTTTCGCTGCCATCAAAGACAAACCCATGCGGCTGGTGATACAAGCCGTCGGCCCCAGAGTTCAGACCTATTTTGACCGTGAATGGAATGCGGGCGAAATCCGCGCCACCCATCTGGTGGTCATCGGTGAAAAAGGCCTTGATCCTATTGCCATTGAAGGTGCTTTGAAAGGCTAGCTCTTGCATCTCTTGAACGTTCAGGCGGGTGATATAACCGACGGCTCGGAAGCTGTTGACCTCAATCAGCACCCCGCCGATGTTGTTGTTCTGTCAGCCGCTGACAGTGAACTGGCCGCATTGGCGCAGGCCAAAAAGACACTTGGGCGCAGCGTGCCGGAATTGCGGCTGGCCAACCTGATGCAGCTTGGCCATAACATGTCGGTGGATGTTTACATCGACAAGACAATTTCAAAATCCAAACTGGTTATCATCCGACTTTTGGGCGGCCACAGTTATTGGCCTTATGGTGTTGAACAGATTGCCAGCATTTGTGCTGACAATAATATTCAACTTGCCGTCCTGCCCGGTGATGATCAACCCGATCCAGAGCTTGATCGTTTCTCCAACGTCGATGCCGAAAAGCGCCACAATCTGTGGCAATATCTCGTTCACGGTGGCCCCGCCAACGCCCAAGGGTTTTTAAAATTCACTGACCATTTGTTGCGAGGCTGCGAGCCCCCGGCACAAGCGGCAATGTTGCTAAAGGCCGGTCTCTACTGGCCCGAAACCCTGTTGCCGACGATAGAGCAGGTTCAGCAAAACTGGCAACATAATGTCCCTGTCGTTGCCCTGACATTTTATCGCGCCCTCATTCAGGGCGGCAGTCTCGCCCCCATTGATGCGCTGATAAAGGCTATGCAAACACAAGGCCTCAACGCATTGCCGATTTTTGTTTCCAGCCTTAAAGATGAGGTGTCAGCCGCCACCATCGCCCATCTGTTCGATCTATGCCCCCCGGATGTGGTGCTCAACACCACCGGCTTTGCCGTCTCCAAACCCGGAGCCAGATGGTTGTCAACGCCGCTGGATGCAACCGCTGCCCCGGTGCTGCAAGTGGTGCTGTCCAGCAGCAATCAGGAACAATGGCAATCCAGTGCGCGCGGGCTGGGCCTGCGCGATCTGGCGATGAACGTGGTCTTGCCCGAACTCGATGGCCGTATCCTGTCCCGCGCGGTTTCCTTCAAGTCGCAATCAGAGTTTGATACCCAGACCCAGACCGGAATTGTCACCTATAAAACCCTTGATGATCGCTGTGGGTTTGTGGCCCGACTGGCCAAAGGCTGGAGTGCGCTGCGCACCACCGATGTTAGGGATAAGCGCATCGCAATAGTGCTGGCCAACTACCCCAACCGCGATGGTCGCCTGGGCAATGGCGTTGGCCTTGATACACCGGCAGGCGTGATTGAAGTCGTCCGCGCCATGAAGGACGCCGGTTATTCAATCACCGGCGCGCCCAAAAGCGGCGATGAGTTGATTGAATATCTCCAGCGCGGCCCCACCAATGCGGCAACGGACGCACGAGAAATACGCGAGATACTTTCGCTTGAAGCCTATAAGGAATTTTTCTCAAATCTGCCTGCAGACGTGCAGCAACAGGTAACCGATAAATGGGGCAGGCCTGAGGATGATCCCTTTATCATTGAAGGTGACCGGTTTGCGCTGGCGATTGCAAAGTTTGGCAATTTGGTCATCGGCATTCAACCGGCACGCGGCTATAATATAGACCCCAAACAGACCTATCATGACCCCGATCTGGTGCCGCCGCATGGCTATTTTGCCTTCTACGCGTGGCTACGCCAACACTTCAAGGCTCAGGCAATTATTCACTTCGGCAAGCATGGCAACCTTGAATGGTTGCCGGGCAAGGCTGTCGGGCTTTCACAATCATGTTTTCCCGAAGCCACCCTGGGGCCAACGCCGCATATCTACCCCTTTATCGTCAATGATCCCGGCGAAGGGACGCAAGCCAAACGACGCTCGTCTGCCGTAATCATAGATCACCTGACCCCACCGATGACCCGCGCCGAAACCTATGGCCCGCTCAAAGACCTCGAAGCACTGGTGGATGAATATTATGAGGCGGCATTTTTAGACCCGCGCCGGGTTACCTACCTGCGCAAGGAAATCCTAGACCTTACCCGCGCCACCGGTCTGGACATTGATTGCGGTATTGACCGGGCAGACGAGCAAGACACCGCCCTGCAAAAGCTGGACAATTATCTCTGTGAATTAAAAGAAATGCAGATCAGGGACGGATTGCATATTTTTGGACTATCACCGCAAGGGCGTCAGCAAACTGATTTGCTGGTAGCACTCACCCGCGTTGCCAGAGGTACAGGCACCGGCGGTGATCAATCTTTGATACGGGCATTGGCACTGGACTTTGGATTTGAGAATTTTGATCCCCTCGATTGCATCCTTGGTTCAACATGGCAGGGATCAAAACCGGAAATTCTCAAATCTCAAGACATTACATCGCCGTGGCGTACCATTGGCGATACCGTCGAGCGTCTTGAACTGCTGGCTGCAAATCTGGTGGAAGGCACAACAAACTGCGCCAGCAACTGGCCTCTAACACAAGCAGTACTTGACGAGATTGCAACCCGGATAAAGCCGGATTTGATCGCCAGTGGCCCGAAGGAAATCGCCAGTATCCTGCAAAGCCTCAAGGGCCGCTTTATCCATCCCGGCCCCTCAGGTGCGCCCACACGCGGTCGTGTTGATGTGTTGCCGACCGGCAAGAATTTCTATTCCGTCGACAGCCGCGCTATCCCCACTCAGGCAGCCTGGCATCTGGGCGAAAAATCCGCTGCCCTGCTGGTCGAGCGCCACCGGCAAGATCACGGCGAATGGCCGCGCCACTTCGGCCTGTCCGCCTGGGGTACATCCAATATGCGCACCGGTGGCGATGATATAGCCCAGGCGCTTGCCTTGATTGGCGCAAAACCAAAATGGGATATGGCATCAGGCCGCGTGATCGGATTTGAAGTCACACCCAATGCCAAAATGGACCGCCCCCGCGTTGATGTGACTTTGCGTATTTCAGGTTTTTTCCGCGATGCATTTCCCGCCCAGATAGATTTATTTGATTCAGCCATCCGCACTATCGGAGCATTGGATGAAGACGAGAACATTAACCCGATTGCGGCACGCATGGCCGTTGAAACTGCCGAGCTGGTGGCCAGCGGCATCGATGAAAAAACCGCTGCATCACGTGCGGGCTATCGCATTTTCGGCTCAAAACCCGGCGCTTATGGTGCCGGCCTGCAAGCACTCATCGATGAAAAGGGCTGGAATTCAGCTGATGATCTGGCGAAAGCCTATCTGGTCTGGGGCGGTTATGCCTATGGTTCGGGCGCGGAAGGAAAACCGGAAGCTGAGTTCTTCGCCAAACGTCTGGCTCGCGTCGATGCTGTCATTCACAATCAGGACAATCGCGAACATGATTTACTTGATTCAGATGATTATTATCAGTTCGAAGGTGGCATGAGTGCTGCGGTTGAACATCTGTCAGGGGCAAGACCGGCGATTTATCACAATGATCATTCCCGGCCAGAACGCCCGGTCATCCGGGCGCTGGAAGAAGAAATAGGCCGCGTTGTGCGCGCCCGTGTGGTCAATCCTAAATGGATTAACGGCGTGCGTCGCCACGGCTACAAGGGCGCGTTTGAAATTGCCGCCACGGTTGATTATCTCTTTGCCTTTGCCGCCACAACCGGGGCTGTGCGTGATCATCATTTTGATGCAGTCTACGATGCCTTTATCAACGATGATGACGTGCGCAACTTTATTGAAGACGCTAACCCCCATGCTTTAAAGGACATCGCCAACAAGCTTGTTGAAGCCGTTGAAAGAAACTTGTGGTCACCAAAGTCAAACAGTGCCAAATTTAAACTTGAAG
>CAZJUF010000258.1:0-4612 GCA_964549055.1 uncultured Hyphomicrobiales bacterium
CGCGCAAAAACTCGACAATCTCCTGCAAATCTTCCTTGGCCTCATCAATACCGGCAACATCATCAAAAGTTATACGGCCATGACGCTCGGTCAAAAGCTTGGCTTTGGATTTGCCAAAGCCCATGGCCTTGCCACCGCCGCCCTGCATCTGGCGCATGAAGAAAATCCACACACCGATCAACAACAACATCGGGAACCAGGAGACAAACACATCCATCAGGGACGGCGAGCCTGAATCCAGTGGCTTGGCAATGATGGTCACATTGTTTTTCTGCAACCGCGTCACCAAAGTCGGATCATTGGGGGCGTAGGTTTTGAAACTTCTGTTGGACTTGAAGAAGCCTGAAATTGAATCTCCTGCAATCGTCACTTCCCGGACATTGCCGCTATCCACTTCAGACAACAGTTCCGAAAAACTGATTTCATTGGGTGCAGTTCTTTGTCCCGGTGATTGGAAAACATTAAAAAGTGCGACCAGCAGCAGGGCGATAATCACCCATAACGCAAAATTTCTAAAATTATTCACTTAAGCAACATCCTTTCGGGATGGATAAAGGCGATACTTCAATTCTTTGATCGCATTATAACACTAAAACCACCTGAATAAGTCATTCCAGTAAAGTTACATTTAAAATAGGGGCACAAAGCCCGTTTGCCAACCGTCAGACCTACAAGAAACAGGCCAACCATCGCTGTTTTTGTCATTTATCGCATAAAACTCGGCTATTCTGGAAAATTCTGTACTCATTCAGTAAAGTCTACCCCGTTCAAACTTCTGTCAATTGCCCTGAATTAGCAAAATCTGCTTCAATTTGACACACATAATTTTCCTCATAAAAATTCAGATGCGGCACGGCACATAACGCGTCACTGTGCCAAAACGATGGCAGGCCCGCAGCCAGGGCTGAAGGGTAGTTCAAATTTGACTTCAGCAATGGTTTGATCCGGGCATAATTATCCACACCCAGAGCTTTGACCACCGTTGAATTTTCAGCTGAAGCTGACAGCGATACCCTGATCCTGTTATCCCACACAAGGCTTTGGCCCGGATGCAGCGAAATTTTCGCCAACGCGGTGCGCCCGGTCTCGCGCATAATCCAGATTTTATTTTCTCGCACCATCAACAAACAGCCCCCCAGGGTGCGCGTTGTCTTGTCGCTAACCTGTAGCCAGGCAAGAAGTTGAGCCAGAGAAGAATGAGCAGGGCTATAGGGGCGTCCGGCAATTGCCCGCAAAAGCCGGCCCAAAACCCGGCGTTTTATTTCATAAGGATACTGTTCCAGTTGCTTGGGCTCGAAGATGCAATAGCCCGCCGAAAAAATCTCCACGGTTTGCCCGATGGCCTGCACACACATTGCATCCAGCGCTTCACGCGCATGAGCCAGTCTTGTCGCCGTCTCCACCAGCCCATGAGCGTCAATCCCCAAAGGTCCCAGCACTGCCAAGGCCTGGCGAAACCGCACCCGGTCATACTTCAGATCATGATTGCTGGGATCGCTGACATAGGGGCATTTGACATCTTCAACAAGCTGCAACAACCTTGCCCGCTCGACACTGAGCAGGGGGCGATAAATCACTGTGGTTTCCCATGTCCGTGACGTTGCCATCGCCGATAACCCGTCAACACCGCTGCCCCTGGCCAGTCGCAACAAGATTGTTTCAGCCTGATCATCAAGCGTATGCGCCACCAGCAAATGGCTTATCTGTTGTTGCGCGCACCATTGACACATCAGATCATAGCGCGCATTGCGGGCATTTGCCTGGGTATTTCCATCAAAGCTCGTCCCGCTCCAGCCAAAGGCTTTGTGGGTTAACCCGTATTGCCGGGAAATTTCGGCGACCAGATGAACTTCTTCCGCTGCCTCGCGACGCAAGCCATGATCTACACTGAGCACGCATAATTCAGGTGCATTGTCACCGATTAACTGGCGCCATGCCACCAGCATCAACATCAGTGCCATACTGTCTGCACCGCCTGAAACCGCGACGGCCAAAGACGGTAGCGCCTTCAGCGGCTCGAAAATTTCCGCAAGTTCATCATCGCCAAAGGATGGAAATTTTAGGCGCTCAACAGCCAACACGACGCTGTTCTGCTTTAACTCTGTCGCGCGTATTACGCGGCGTGCGCGGGAATTCAATGCGCATTTCATCGAATGCTGAACAAGCCGCATCTTTTTGCCCCAGACGGGCAAGCGTAATCCCCAGCTTCAAAAGACTGTCCGGTGCTTTGGCACTGGTGCGAAAGCGGGTATACCCCCGCAAAAATGCATCCGCCGCCTTTTTGTCCTGTTTGCGGGCAAAATAGGTTTCCCCCAGCCAGTATTGAGCATTTCCAGTTAAGGCATTTTTGGGATAGCGCGAGATAAACGCTTTAAACTCGGCTTCAGCCTCAGCATATTGGCGTTGCTTGATCAGGCCAAAAGCGCGGTTGTAATCACTTCGCGGCGACCCGGTTGAGACCTTGGCCTGAGCCAGTCTGGCTGATTTGGTCGCTGTTTTGCCGCCGGAAATTGTGCCCAGTGAATTGCTGGATACTGTACCAAGTGAATTGCTGGATATTGTACCAAGTGATTTTGACGTCCGTTCAAGATTGGTTTTTGGCCGCTTTCGCTGAACACCGCGCGGCTGGGGTGAGGTTTTAAGGTCCTGAAATCTGAATTCAACATCTTCGGAAAAGCGGGTGAATTTCTCCGTCAACTGACGGATCTGAAAGGATGTTTCCTCGATTTTTCCATTTAAAGCCCGCATCTGTTCTTCAATATCACCCAGACGCAAAGACAGGTTTGCCTCAGATGTGGGATCACCATCAACCCGGTTTTTCTGCAAACTGCGCGCCCGGTTCGCACCGGTACTGTTTTGCAGTTGAAAAATTTCTTCTTCCAGTCTGTTAATGCGATCATTGAGGACATAGGGATCGACCGAAGACTGGGCATCAGCTTCATTGGGTGACAGAGCCAAAAAGGCATACGCGAAAGTAACCGCAGCGATAGCTGCACACCCACAGGTCTTGAATTTAAACGCCATTGTCTTCCTCACTGCACCAAAATATCATCTGCTATTGCAAATATAGCAAAGCTGCCGACAAAATCATCCCCGAAAATGCTCTAATACCAAAAAAAGAGCGGCACTTTTGTAACAAGTGCCGCTCGATGTTTTTCATAATTTAAGCCAGCTTAACTGCTGACGGCACCCGTCACAACAGTGACAGCGCGACGATTTTGCGACCAGCAGGATTCATCATCACAAACCGCAACAGGTCTTTCCTTGCCAAAAGAAATTGTCTTGATTCGCGCAGCGCTAACGCCCTGGGAAATCAGAAATGACTTGGCATTTGCTGCACGTCGTGCACTCAGGCCAATATTGTATTCCCGCGTCCCGCGTTCATCTGCATGGCCTTGAACAATAACTTTCACTTGTGGATAGTTTTTCAACCAGACTGCCTGGCGCCGCAATGTGCTTTTTGCGATTTCCGGCAGCGAAGTTATATCGGTTGGAAAGAAAATTCTATCCCCGACATTAACGGAAAAATCCTGCTTCGACCCCGGAGCCGCATTAACATTGCTAACCCCGTCACCGGGTTTGTTTCCGCTCGCTCCCGCGCAGGCTGCAAGCGTAAGCATCATGGCCGCAACGAACAATTTGGAAAGTCCGGGAAAATAGCCTCTGCTCCGCAAACTGGCACTCATCATTTAAAAAACTCCTCTACCGGCACTCATTCTGCATAGTACCATAAATGTCAAAATATTTGTATAGGGCCGCTGTTCAACCCAACGTCCTGTTAATCCCACATATGGTATGATAAATTCAATAACTATTTAATGTGGCCTCTTCATCCTAAGAATACATTAATCATACCCCGGTTCACAGCTATTTATTCAAAGGGGACCAGGCCGGGTCAGATGCAAAGTTAGGCGTTTTAACTTTACGCTCATTTCTGCCGGTCAAGTCAATTGACCACAAAGCAGGACCATTGGTCTCTCCACGAACTTCCCTGAAGAACATGATAACACGACCATTTGGTGACCATGTTGGACCCTCATTGTGATATCCGACACTTAAAATCCGCTCGCCTGAACCATCAGCGCGCATCACACCGATAACAAACTGACCTTGTGTCAACTTCGTAAACGCTATCCAGTCACCGCGCGGTGACCACACGGGCGTGGAATATCGCCCCTTGCCAAAACTGATCCGTTGCTGATCCGAGCCATCGGCATTCATGACGTAAATCTGCTGGCTGCCACCGCGATCGGATTCAAAAGTAATCCTGCTGCCATCCGGCGAAAAAGAAGGCCCGGTATCAATGGCCGCCGTACTGGTGAGCCGTGTTTTGGTAAGGCTTTTGAGATCCAGCGTATAAAGATTGGCATTAGTGCCGCTTTGCAAACTCATGATGATTTTCTGTCCGTCCGGTGAAAACCGTGGCGAAAATGTCATGCCGGGAAATTTGCCAATCAGCTCACGCTGCCGGGTTTCAAGGTTCAACAGATAGACCCGGGGCTCACCATCAGCGTATGACATATAGGCGACTTCAGAGGCTGCCGGGTTAAAGCGCGGCGTCAGCACCAGAGCATCCCCGCGCGTCAGGTTGCGAATGTTGTATCCATCCTGA
>CAZJUF010000259.1:0-2651 GCA_964549055.1 uncultured Hyphomicrobiales bacterium
CGGTTCGCCAAAGACAAACATTCCCAGCAACATGGCCCAGACCAACTGTAAAAATGCAACCGGCTGTGTGACGGTGATCGGTGCTGCCTTGAATGCCTGGGTTAAGGTGTAATGACCTGTGGTGGCGACTATGGCGGTCAGCGTCAGCCACATAAGTTCGTCTATGCTGGGTGTGCGCCACTGCAAAATAGCGCCGGGTAGCAATGTAAGCGTACAAAACAGTGACAACATGGCGACGATGATTGCGGGGTCGGACCTGTCCGTCATCCTTTTTGCCATGAGGAAAGATGTGGCAAACAGCGGGGCTGCGGTGAGCTGGGCCAATTGACCAAGGTTTATGGTTTGAAAACCGGGCCGCAGAATAATCAACGCGCCGATAAAGCCAAAGCCGACGCCCATTATTCGACGAAACTGCACCTTTTCCTTGAGGAAAAAAGCCGCTCCCAAAGTGACGAAAATCGGTGAGATATAGCCAATGGCAGTAACTTCGGCGATGGGAATTCGTGCCATGGCATAGAACCACAACATAACAGCGATGCCATGAACCAGACCGCGGGCGGCATAATTTTTCATGTTTGAGGCGCTGGGGCGGTGATGGCGCAGGCGTAAAAACGCGGGCGAAATCAATAACAATCCGATGGAATAGCGCAAAAAGGCTGCTTCAACAGCCGGTAGTTGCGAGCCTAAGTGGCGTACGATGCCGGTGACAGCGACAAACAACAGGCCGGTCAGGATCATCCAGCCGATGCCCTGTACGGTTTTATCACCGAAATTTATTGTTGTTGATGACACCTGAATGATGACCCAAAAGGAATAGTGTTTTTATACAGACGTCACTATGTGGGGTAATGACGAAAGCTGCAATGACGACAACGCATGGCTGCCATGCGAAAAATGCATCTCTTTGGCCTTCCGGGGAAAAGGTTAAATCAAAACCCATTACTTTTTGTGCTATAGGGTGTGAAAAGAAGGAACTGTTCTCGTGTTTAATTTACTTGCTTTCACCATTGCCATTCATGGGCTGAGTGCTGCCATATGGGTCGGGGGGATGTTTTTTGCCTATATCTGCCTCAGACCTTCTTTAGGGTCGCTTGAACCACCGCAGCGTCTGCAATTATGGGGGCAAGTGTTTCAGCGTTTTTTCGTGTGGGTATGGGTCATTGCAGCAGTCTTGCCACTGAGCGGTAATTTTCTGGTTGTCGCCATCCATGGCGGCTTTGCCAATGTGGGTTTGTATATTCATATAATGAACGGTGTTGGCTGGGTAATGATTGTCCTTTTTGCCGTGCTTTATTTTATCCCCTACCGCCGGTTCAAAACCGCGGTTGATAGTCAGGACTGGCCGACGGCTGCTAAATATCTCAATACCATCCGCCAGATTGTCGCCACCAATCTGGCTCTGGGCCTGATTGTCATAGCAATTGCTGCATCGGGGCGTTACTGGGGTTAGATCAGGCGCGCGCAGGCCTGTTTGAGCCAGGTTTTTTCTGCGCGATTCAACTGGGGAGAGGTTTTGGCGTAGACCTCGGCGTGGTAGTCGTTCAGCCATTTGAGTTCTGTCGGGCTTAGCAATTTTGTGTTGATCAAAGAACGGTCAATGGGAGCCCAGCTAATGGTTTCAAATCCAAGCATATTTTGATCGCTGCCCGGTATGTTTTCCAGTTCAGTGACCACAACAAGATTTTCAATTCTGATGCCATAATGACCGGCTTTGTAATACCCCGGTTCATTAGAGAGTATCATGCCGGGTTTCAGGCTTACCCAACTGGGGGCTTTTGAAATGCGCTGGGGGCCTTCGTGTACACTTAAGTAACTGCCGACACCGTGGCCGGTACCGTGGTCAAAATCCAGACCGTTGGCCCACAAGGGCGCGCGTGCCAGTACATCGAGATTGCTGCCGGTTATGCCTGCCGGAAAGACAGCCTGAGCCAAAGCAATGTGGCCTTTGAGCACAAGGGTGAAATTTTTGCGCATTTCTGCGCTGGCCCGGCCAATGGCGATGGTGCGGGTGATATCAGTGGTGCCGTCAAGATACTGAGCGCCTGAATCGATCAAATACAGTGTGTTCTGCTTGAAAGTCAGATTGCTGGCTTCAGTGACACGATAGTGGCAGATGGCGCCATGGGGACCGAAGGCGGAAATTGTGTCAAAACTGATTTCGCGCAAATCTCCGGTTTGGCTGCGAAATTCTTCGAGCTTTTTGGCGACCGATATCTCGTCGAGCCTGGATGCGGGCTTGTGGCCATCAAGCCACATTAAAAACCGGCAGTAAGCAGCGGCATCACGGATATGGGCGGTGCGTGCACCTTCAATTTCAGTTTTGTTTTTGATGGCTTTAAGAGCGATGATGGGGTCTTGCGCGTTGACAACTGTGGCACCGGCCTGATTCAGGCGATCATAAATGGCAAACGAGGCGGTCTGGGCATCAATGCGCACGGTTTTTTTGTCTTTGCCCAACTTGTCCAGAGCCGCTACCAATCTATCATCCGACTTGAGGCTTGCGATTTTCTCAAGATATGATCTGGCGCGGCCCGAAACCTTGTCCGGGTTAAGGAAAATCTCAGGCTTGCCGCGGGCTTTTATTATTGCATTTCCCAAAACCACGGGCGTGTGGGCAACATCGTTTCCGCGAATATTAAAGGCCCAGCACA
>CAZJUF010000259.1:2751-4601 GCA_964549055.1 uncultured Hyphomicrobiales bacterium
CTGGCTTGCGAATGCAATTGGGGATCAAAGCCCAGACGCTGACCTTTTTTGAGATTTTTTTCCAGCCATTTAAGTGGTGGTTGTTCAATCAGGTGCTGGATTTTGAAAACCCGGGCGTCAACCTGCTCGGCAATCTGAATTGTGTAGCGCCCGTCGGTGAAAATTGCGGCCTTTTTTGCCAGCACAATGGCGGTTCCAGCCGAGCCGCTAAAGCCGGTGAGCCAATAGAGGCGTTCAGCGTGGGGCGGCAGATATTCACTTTGGTGCTCATCGGTGTGCGGCACCCAGAAGGCGTCAAGGTTTTGCTTTTTAAGCACGGCTCGCAGCTGTGCCACGCGCGATTTTGCTTTTGTGGGATCGCAGATATCTTCAAAGGTTTGAAACATAGGTCCAAGTTCTATGCGGCCCATGCGTCTTGTGCAACCCAGTGGTGTGAAAAAACGGGGTACTCGTTTTTTCGAACAGCCTTATTTATATCCCAACAGAATGATTCAGAAGCATATTTTGCCTCTGAGAGTAATTAAAAGGATAGTAAATGGCACATGTTGCACAGGCTCAACCCGGTTTTGAGCTTAAACTGGACGAGCTTAAAATCAAGCTAACGTCTTTTGGTAAAACGCTTTTTTCCAAACTGGTTGAAGCCCGGATGGAGACTGCCAAGTATCGGTTGGCTGCCATGACCTCTGAAATAAGAGATTATGACAAATAAAAATTGCGTTGTTAACATTTCCAATACTTCCCTGCTGTAAATGAACGGATCAGTATTGCGTTTGTAAACCAGTAAAGTCTGTATTGCGTAGAGTTTCAAGAGGTGCTGTGAGTTCTCACAGCGCCTCTTTTTTTGTTTATTTGCGCAGGCTCAAAGTTATCCAGTTTTCAAGATTATATCTCTTGTCAACGACAAACCCTTGAGCGCGATAAGCCTTTTCAACAAACATTGATTGTTGCGGTAAAATACCCGATAGGATTATATACCCACCTGGTGCGGCATTGGCAGCGATGCTTAAGGCCATGCCAGCCAGGGGGCGGGCAAGTATATTGGCAAAAATCAGATCATAGGGACCGTTTTGCCTGATTTCTGAATGGTTTAACCCGCGGGCCCCAAGCGTTTTCACGTAAGCGTTGACACCATTGTGGCGGGCATTTTCAACTGCATGGCGCACGGCAACAGGGTCTATATCGCTGGCGATAATTTTTGTTTTCAAAACTTTTGCCGCGGCAATGGCGAGAATGCCGGTGCCGGTGCCGACATCAAGAACGCGGCTAAAACGACGCTGTTTTAACAGGTGATCAAAAGCTGTCAAACAGCCTTTTGTGGTGCCGTGATGGCCCGAGCCAAAGGCCATGGCAGCTTCGAGTTCGATGGCAACTGAGTTGGCGGGGCGCAGATCGCGATCATGACAGCCATGAACAAAAAACCTTCCGGCCTGAACCGGACTGAGCCCTTCAAGAGATTTTTGCACCCAGTTGATATCCGGCACATTTTCCAGTTTCCACGGCAGTCGGGCAATATCGAGTACGTCGGCGGCAATTGCCGCAAGGGTATCAACGTTGTTGGGTTTTGGCGGGTGCTCAAAATAAACCGACACTGACCACAGCTGGCATGCCTCATCATATTCATCAATTGCAACAGCCAGAATTTCAAGACGTTCGGCGGCCTCGGCCATTTCCGCCAGCGCGTGGGCCTGAGGTTGGTCAAGATTTGAGAATACAACACGAACGCTCATGCTTGAAGCCTGTTGTGCTTATTTGCATTCACACCTCTCCCTCTCGTCATCCTCGGGCTTGACCCGAGGATCCATTCCTCTGAATTTTCAGCACATGAAAATTTTGTGTTGTCGTCCATGGCG
>CAZJUF010000260.1:0-4596 GCA_964549055.1 uncultured Hyphomicrobiales bacterium
AAGTCAAGGGCGTGATAAAAGTCTATCCCCTGCCACATTTGTCCGTGGTCAAGGATCTGGTCCCGGATCTGACCAATTTTTATGCCCAGCACCGCTCAATTGAACCATGGCTGCAAACCACAACGGCTGCGCCTGAAGATGAATGGCGGCAAAGCTACGACGACCGCAAAAAACTTGACGGGTTGTATGAATGTATCCTGTGTGCCTGTTGTTCCACATCATGTCCGAGTTACTGGTGGAATGAAGACCGCTATCTCGGTCCGGCAATTCTGTTGCAGTCCTATCGCTGGCTGATCGACAGCCGCGATGAAGCCACCGGTGAACGTCTGGATAATCTTGAAGATCCATTCAGACTATACCGCTGTCACACAATCATGAATTGTTCCAAAGCCTGTCCCAAGGGTCTTAACCCGGCCAAAGCCATTGCCGAAATTAAAAAACTGATGGTCGAACGACGGTTCTGATCGTGGCGAATGAACTTCTGAGGCGATACAGAGACCAGGTTGACAGTGGTGAGCTGGATAAAGATGTCAACCAGGATCGCATCGTTGAACATCTTGATATCTTATGCCATCAACTTAAGAACTATGAGGGTAACACCGGTTTTTTCGACCGGCTGGTAGGCCGGCGTCAACCGGTCCTGAAGGGTGCATACATCCATGGCGGCGTTGGCCGTGGCAAATCCATGTTGATGGACCTTTTTTTCGATGTGCTGGAATGTTCTTACAAAAAACGTGTCCACTTCCACGAGTTTATGGGTGACGTTCATGGTTTAATTCATCAATGGCGGCAAAAACATAAAGCCGGTGAAGTTGAAGGCGATGACCCTATTGCCCCGGTGGCGGGCAAAATAGCGGCTGAGACCAAAGTCCTGTGTTTTGACGAGTTTATCGTCAACGATATAACGGACGCGATGATACTGGGGCGATTGTTTACAGTGTTGTTTGACCACGGCGTTATCGTTGTCGCCACTTCCAATCGAGCCCCCGACACTCTTTATGAAGACGGCCTCAACCGGGCCTTGTTTTTACCCTTCATCGAAGTTCTCAAGCAACGTCTGGATATTTTGCATCTTGATCATGGTGTTGATTACCGGATGCTGCACTTCGAGGGCCTCTCCACTTACTACACACCTTTGGGCAGGGATGCCGACGACAAAATAGAAAGCGCCTGGCAAAGACTTACCGGCAACGCCAAAGGCGAGCGTCAGGTGCTCAAAATACTCGGTCGCAACCTGGTCATACCTGCAAGTGCCCATGGCGTTGCCCGTTTCAAATATTCGGACCTGTGTGAAAAACCACTGGGCGCTGCGGACTATCTCAAACTGGCAAGAACCTTTCATACCGTTATTCTGGAAAATATTCCCCAACTGAACGCGGACCGGCGCAACGAGGCCCGGCGTTTCATAACACTGGTCGATACGCTGTATGATAATGGCGTCAAACTGGTGGCATCTGCTGCAACCAGCCCTGACAACATCTATGCCCGGGGAAAAGAACGCTTTGAGTTTGACCGCACAGTATCGCGGCTGCTGGAAATGCAATCACAATCATATCTGGGCCTTGGTCATGGCGATAATCATGCTTTGATTAATGCGTAATGAGAGAGTATTATTTTCCGAAACCAGCGAGGAAAACCGATGCGGATAAAGGTAACATTTACCCTTCTGGCACCTTTATTGGTAGCCGGCTGCTCCTGGAACGCCCTGTATGTCACGCCCTCAGTGGCGCCGGTTCAGGTCGCATTCAGCGATTTTAAAAAACCGTACCCGGGAAAGTATCTTCTTTTTGTTTCCAGTAAAGGGCTTAATCAAAAAGTCGTGGTTGGAGGTCTGGTGTGTACGTCGCACGACTTTTTTGTCGAGATTGAACGTAACTTTGAACAGTCTGTAAAAAAGACGCTCGCCAATGTGGTGGAAGAAATCGAGGTAGTACCTGCGGCCTTAACGAGAAAACAGATCAGGGCCGCCAAAGCCCGGGCATTGATAACAGTTAAGGCTGAAAGCCTGGTCGCCGGTCTTCTGGTCAGCCCCGGGTTCTTTACCAAGGAAAGTCAGGCAAAGGTCAACATTTCTGCTCGCCTTCAGGTGCTCAGGAAAAGAGGCAGATTGTTTGATAAACAGTTGAAGGCTGAGAATTCCACCGCACTCACCATCGGTAAATGCCTCGATGGCTTTAAACCTGTGGCGGCAGCATCGACAAAAGCACTGAAGCAATTGGTCGAGAAGATTGGGAAATCCGTGGCAAAGTCGTTGTCATCAAGAAAATGACCCAAGGACTGTCAACAGTTTCAATATAGTTATTTAAATTTTCGAGATTAGCGAAAGTGGCAGACAATTGGACTTTAACTGCCGGTCGCACCTTCAAGCTTGCGTCGTGCGCGTGTGCGGCGGCGTCTGATTTCAGCGGAACGTTTGCTTGCCGCTGTCAGGGCGGTTCTGTCGCCCATTGTCAATTCCCCGGTTGTGGGATCGAAGGTTGCTTCACCAGCCTGCCCGGTGATAAACCCGGGGCCTTTGCCGATGGCGTCAATTTCCTGATAGTCAAATTCTTTGCCGCCAGCGCAGGCAGTGGTCAAAACTCCCAAAGTACATACAATCAAGATTGCGCGTAACTTGCGTTTATTAACCACTGCCTGAACCATATTGTTTTATCCTGTTGAATTAAGGATGATTAGAATTTGATTCTCATGCCTGTGAAGACAGCGAAAACATCATCAGAACCACCATCAAGCTCAAAGTTCTTGACACTCAGGTACATCTGGGCACCGATTGGGTCGAGGTTCTGAACCGCAGCAAAGCCGTATGCTGTTCCAGTGCCGGATGTTGCAGTTGCCATATCTTCACTTTGATAATAATCAATAGAGAATGATGTTCTGCCGTATTGGGAGACACTGTTGGTCTGGAAACCGACTTTACCGTAGAAGTATTTACGGTCATCGCCAATATCACGATCTTCGTTACCACCAGCGAATGTCAGGTTAAAGCCATTGTCCAGAAGAACAGAGATTGAACCACTGACACGATCACTAACACCACCTACGTTTGTCGCAGGAGTAGGACCACCAGTTACAGCACTTGCATTCTGATAACCAATTGATGCGGCAATTCTTGCACCGGCGAACTGGTTAGCATAGCGCAGGGCTACATCGTTACGTCCACCTTGTGAGGCAGATGCAGAAAGTCTGAAGCCGGCAAAAGTAGGTGTGTCGTAACGAATACGATCACGACGAGAGCCGCCATCAAGGTTGGTGAAGTTGGTGCTTAATGTTGTTCCTACAACACCAGCGTTCTGGAACTGCAGGCCATCGGCGCCACCAGAAGCAAGAGAGTACTGGGCAAGGCCGGTACCGGAAAGATCGGTTTCAGATGTGCCGTTTGTAGCTGTATTGCCTTGACCCAGGGAAAGTTTACCCATGGAAGCAGAATTCAACCAAACTTCAGCAATACGTTCGCCAACAGCAGCGGTAGCACTCGTACCACCAGTGCCGCCATTTGCATTGAAACGAATGGCAGTTGAGGAGTTTGATTCGAACTGCAGTTCGATTGTAGCACCTGCAGTTACATCATCATTCAAACGACCTGTTGCAACAAAACGGAAACGAGTACCGGAGTTGTCACTGTCAACATAGAAAATTTCGTCATCGTTACCGTTATCACCAAAAAGTACGGCGCGGTTAACCTGACCTGAAATTTTCAGCTGAATTGTGTTTGCATTAGGAGCAGGTGCTGGTGGAACCAGAGGATCTGCTGCATTAGCTGTTCCAAGACCGAAAATGGTCAAGAGGGAAGCTACCCCTGCGATTTTTACTGTAGAAAGCATGATTGCCCTTTCAAATTGGTAGTAAATTACGAATACACCCATTCTATAACCTGAGGTGAGGCGGCTTGGCTATCGCACAAGTCGGGAAAAATCCCGTTTCCTTGTGTCTGTGGCCAAAATGCCACGCCTTGCGCGGGCATTATCTCAACCTGTTGCATAATTGTAACAAACGGCAATGCCTCAAATAAGGAATCGTCGGAAATCTTCTGCAGACAGGGTGTTGATCCGGGTTTTTTCATACAAATTGTCAAATCTTCGGGACTTGCTTCTATCAGGGTTGCGTGAGGGTAACATACGCGTTACACCCAAGCGGATACGACTTTGAACAGCAATTTAGAGGAAATTATGGCGCGGAATAAAATTGCACTAATCGGTGGCGGTATGATTGGCGGCACTTTGGCCCATCTGGCCGGACTAAAACAGTTAGGCGATGTGGTGATATTTGACATTGTCGACGGATTGCCTCAGGGCAAAGCCCTTGATTTGGCAGAATCCTCACCTGTTGAAGGCTTTGATGCCAGTTTCTCCGGCACTTCGGATTATTCAGGCATCAAGGGAGCTGACGTTGTTATTGTCACTGCCGGTATTGCCCGCAAGCCGGGCATGAGCCGCGATGATCTCATTGACATCAATCTGAAAGTTATGGCGCAGGTAGGTGCGGGCATTAAAAAATATGCCCCCAAGGCCTTCGTTATCTGCATTACCAACCCGCTTGATGTGATGGTGTGGGCGCTGCAAAAATCGAGTGGCCTGCCCAAACACATGGTTGTCGGCA
>CAZJUF010000261.1:0-4592 GCA_964549055.1 uncultured Hyphomicrobiales bacterium
AATCCGGCAGCAGGGCTGCAAAAATTGAGATACTCAAAACCAGAAGAACCTGGGCAACGCACATTAAACCAATAAGAACCGTCGCGGGCAGACGCAACGTCATCGTGATTATCCTTCTGGTTGTAAGCTCAGGCCGATTGACCCTGCAGACGCGCGAGCGCTCGATTGCGCCCGATGAGCGGTAATAATGCTCTTAATTCCGGTCCATGATCAAGCCCCGTCAACGCCAGACGCAAGGGCATGAACAAGGATTTGCCTTTTGCACCTGTTGTTTCTTTTACCTGAGACGTCCATTGCCCCCAGGTATTTTCATCCCAGTCCCCTTCAGGCAGCAGTTCTGCCGCAGCCTGGCAAAAAGACTGATCTTCGATTTTCGGTTCGATTGGCCCTTGAACAATGTTCCACCAGTCGCGCACCTCACCGATCTTTTCAATATTACCTCTAATCGCCAGCCAAAAGGCTTCCCCGCCACCGACCTCAAGTGATTCTAAATCTGATTTAACGCGGCCAAAGTCTCGTTCATGCAGGCTTTTTGCGTTTAGCGCGATCAATTCACGTTCATCAAATCGGGCGGGAGCGCGGGACAATTTGGCAAAATCAAAATTGTCAGCCAATGCTTCCAAAGAGGCAAAAGGTGCAACAGGATCAGACGTGCCGATGGTCGAGACAAAGCTGGTCACCGACAAAGCTTCAAGACCACTCTCCCGCAAACCTTCAATTGACAATGACCCGATGCGTTTGGATAATCTGCCACCATCAGCCCCCACCAGTAAATTATGATGGCCAAACTGCGGCAGGTGATCCCCAAGTGCTTCAAACACCTGAATTTGCGCCCCCGTATTGGCCACATGGTCCTCGCCCCGAACAACGTGAGTGACGGCAAAATCAACATCGTCAATAACGCTTGGCAGCGTGTAGAGGTAAGACCCATCACCGCGAATGAGGATAGGATCAGAAAGTGAACTCGCCTCAATCGTCTGGCTTCCGCGCACCAGATCGTTCCAGGCCATGGTTTTATCTTCGAGAAAAAACCGCCAGTGTGGTTTGCGACCCTCGGCTTCAAACGATTTCTTCTGCTCATCGCTCAAATTCATCCCGGCACGATCATAAACCGGCGGAGCTCCACGCGAAAGCTGGCGTTTTCGTTTTCTGGTAAGCTCATCGGGCGTTTCATAACAGGCATATAACTTGCCCTCACCCTTAAACTTCTCAGCCACCTCATCATAGCGCGCAAACCGGTCGGACTGGCGGGCAAACAGATCATGGGTCAGCCCGAGCCATTCGAGATCACGCACAATACCATCGGCAAATTCCTGGGTGGATCGCTGCACATCGGTATCATCCAGCCGCAACATGAACTTGCCACCTGAACGTTTGGCAAACAGCCAGTTAATTAAAGCAGTGCGCACGTTGCCGACATGAATACGGCCGGTGGGACTGGGGGCAAAACGGGTTATGACACTCATGGGCTGGACACCTTGTCGCGGAAAGAATTGGTAATGGGATAACGCCGGTCGCGGCCGAAGTTTTTAGACGAAAGCTTAACACCGGGTGCGGCCTGACGCCGTTTGTATTCGGCAATATAAAGCAGATGCTGAATACGCGCTACAACCTCTGCCTCATGCCCGCGCGCCACAATCTCATCAACCGGCATTTCTTCTTCCACCAGACAGCGCAAAATATCATCGAGAACTTCATATGGCGGCAGGCTATCCTGATCGACCTGACCTTCGCGCAACTCTGCCGTTGGTGGTTTGGTGATAATGTTTGGCGGAATAACCACACCAACTGGACCTTTCAGTCCATCAGGCAAATGAGCATTGCGAAATTCTGCCAACGCAAACACCTGCATTTTATAAAGGTCTTTAATCGGATTAAAGCCACCATTCATATCGCCATAAAGCGTGGCATAGCCGACAGATACTTCAGATTTATTGCCGGTGGTCACCACCATCGAGCCGAATTTATTCGACACCGCCATCAACATCATACCGCGTATACGCGATTGGATGTTTTCTTCGGTAACGTCTTCTTCTGTACCTGCAAGCAGCGGCTCTAGCGACGTTAAAGCTCCTTCAACCGCTGCACTAATGGGAACAATATCATAACGCGCTCCCAAAGCCTCGGCACAGGCTTTAGCATCATCCAGGCTTTCATCGCTGGTATATTGATAGGGCAGCATGATGCAGTGAACTTTATCTGCGCCAAACGCATCCACCGCCATCGCTGCGCACAGCGCACTGTCAATACCACCGGAAAACCCCAGAACAATACTTGGAAAACGGTTCTTCTCAACATAATCCTTGAGGCCAAGAACGCAGGCGCGATAGAGATTTTCATCAGCACTTGTAGCTGCAACAATCTCGCCCTTGTCACACACCCAGCCGTCACCATCGCGTTGCCAGTCGGTAATTCTGATATGTTCCGCAAAGCCGGGGAGCTGGTGGGCAAAAGTCCTGTCGCTGTTGAGAATGAACGAGCCGCCATCAAAAACGATTTCATCCTGACCGCCGACCTGATTGAGATAAATCAGCGGCAAACCACTTTCGGTCACCCGTGCCACCACATGGTTAAGCCGGATATCGACTTTGTCAGCCTCAAACGGCGAACCATTGGCCACAACCAAAATTTCAGCTGCGGTTTCTTCCAAACACTCGACAACTTCTTCAAACCAGATATCTTCGCAAATCGGCAAGCCCAGCCTGACACCACGAAAATTTACCGGTCCCGGCAGCGGCCCCGGCTCAAACAGCCTCAGCTCATCAAACACACCATAATTGGGCAGGCAGACCTTGTGGCGTATGGCTTCAATTTTGCCATTATCAAGGAGCGCTATGGAATTATACAGCTTGTCATTTTCCACATACGGCAGGCCCACCAGCAAGGCAGGGCCACCATCTGCGGTTTCTTCTGCAAGCGCTTCCACCGCTGCAAGGGCGGCTTTTTGAAACGATGGCTTCAACACCAGGTCTTCGGGCATGTAGCCGCAGATAAAAAGCTCCGAAAACACGACGAGATCGGCATTGCCAAGGGCTGCAATCTGGCGGGCATCACGAATTTTTTGTGCGTTTCCCGATATATCGCCAACTACAGGGTTGAGTTGAGCGAGAGCAATCTTTAACTGTTGTGTCATATTAGGGTCTAAGTTCCCATGTGGAATGCAATCGTTTTACCAGACAATCAAAAGCTCGTATAAGAAATCTCAACTTGATGCAAGGAACAAGAGATTGCCAGACATAATCCATTCTACACACAAACCCTTTTTCTACCCGGCTTTGTTGATGCTCACCCTGTCGCTTTTTATTCCGGTAATTTCCATGTCCAGCCCCGCATTGGCGCAAGATTCCAAAGTCGGTCGCTTTATAACCAACTATGGACCTTTGAAATTTTTTCAGGGTAACGACAATCGTCTTGCCGGTTTTTATTACTACAAAGGCCAGCCCGCCCACCTTTTTCTCAATCGCAATAAAAACGGTAGCTACAAGGGCTACTGGGTGCAGGCGTCCTCAGAAAAGAAATGCGCCAAAACCAAAAATGGCTCGCCTTACTGGGGAACCATTGATGCAGCCTTCAAGGGCAAGAATTTCCTCGCCTTATGGAATTTTTGCAACGATCCTTTGATCAACCGAAAAAATCGCCAATGGAAAGGCAGATCGCATTAGCAGCACGTTAGCTTTAGAGGAATGGATCCCCGGGACAAGCCCGGGGATGACGGATTAGGTGGGATCGATTATATACGACACCAATTTTCCCCTATAACCCGATAATGGCCGCTTTTTTCTCAACGCCACTGTTGTTTTGATCGCGTTCTTTTTTCAGTTTTTCAGCCACCAGAAAAGCCAGCTCCAGCGATTGATCGGCATTGAGACGCGGATCACAATGGGTGTGATAGCGTGCTGACAGATCAGCTTCCTTGACGGTGTTTGAGCCGCCGATGCATTCAGTTACATTCTGCCCGGTCATCTCGATATGTACGCCGCCTGCATGAGTGCCTTCAGCGCTATGCACATCAAAAAATTCTTCAACTTCCTGCAATATCTGATTGAACGGCCGCGTCTTGTAGCCGTTGGATGCCTTGATGGTATTGCCGTGCATCGGATCGCACGACCACACAACTGTGCGTCCTTCGCGTTCAACCGCCCGGATCAATTTTGGCAGATGTTTTTCAACTTCGCCCGCACCAAAGCGCGCAATCAGTGTCAGGCGGCCGGGAATATCATCAGGGTTGAGAATATCAATCAACCGGATCAGATCATCAGCTTCCATGCTCGGGCCACACTTCATACCCAAAGGATTGCGAATGCCGCGGCAAAACTCCATGTGCGCATGGTCAAACTGGCGGGTTCTGTCGCCAATCCAGATAAGATGCCCCGATGTGGCATACCATTCGCCCGAAGTTGAATCGACACGCGTCAGAGCTTGTTCATAGCCCAGCAGCAAAGCTTCATGGCTCACATAAAAATCCGTATTGCGCAATCGCGCGGTTTCTTCCGGGGTAATCCCGCAGGCCCGCATGAAGGCAAGCGCTTCGGAAATTCTGTCAGCCAGTTCGCTATAGCGCTCGCCTGCCGGTGTTTCGGCCAAAAATCCCA
>CAZJUF010000262.1:0-4591 GCA_964549055.1 uncultured Hyphomicrobiales bacterium
ATTTCAGACCTGTTTGTCGGCCCGACTGTGATCGCCTTTTCAGACGATCCGGTTGCAGCCCCCAGGATTGCTGCCAAATTTGCCAAGAGCAATGAGAAGCTGGTGCTTCTCGGCGGTATCATGGGTGAGACTATGCTGGATGTTGACGGTGTTAAGGCGCTTGCAGCCTTGCCATCGCTGGATGAATTGAGAGGCAAAATTGTTGGCCTTGTCAATGCTCCGGCGACAAAAGTTGCAGGCGTGCTGCAGGCTCCGGCCGGACAGCTTGCCCGTGTTATGGGTGCTTATGCCTCCAAGAGTGAAGCGGCCTGATTGCCGCGATTAACATAATTTTTGGTTCAAACTTTAGAAATCGAGTGAAATATAATGGCTAATTTGGAAAAAATTGCGGATGATCTGTCCGCGCTTACTGTTATGGAAGCTGCTGAGCTTGCAAAAATGCTGGAAGAAAAATGGGGCGTTTCTGCTGCAGCTCCTGTTGCGGTTGCCGTCGCTGGTGCCGGTGGTGGCGAAGCTGCTGCTGAAGAAAAAGACGCATTCACTGTTGTCATGACATCTTTTGGCGAAAAGAAAATCAACGTCATCAAAGAAGTCCGTGCCATCACTGGTCTTGGACTGAAAGAAGCCAAAGACCTCGTCGAAGCCGTGCCTTCAGACATTAAAGTCGATGCGACAAAAGACGAAGCCAACGAAGTTAAAGAAAAACTCGAAGCTGCAGGTGCAACTGTCGAGCTTAAGTAAGTCTGGTGTTCAGACAGTGATACAGGTGGTCCGGGAGAAAATCGTAACTTTCCCGGACCATCCAAAGACCTTCATAGGTCGTTATTCTAACATGTATTCAAGAGTTTAACCAGATTAACCGCTCGCTTGGTTCAGGTTAAAGTTACAAATTTTTTAAGCACGTGGATTGATGTCCGCGTGGTTGCTTGAAGGGACGAACATGTCGCAATCATTTCTTGGTCGCAAACGCATTCGCAAGGATTTTGGAAAAATTGCTGCTTCTGCAGTAATGCCAAACCTCATCGAAGTTCAAAAACTTTCCTACGATAAATTCCTGCAAATGGAAATACCGGAAGGTGGCAGACTCGAACAGGGGCTTCAGGCGGTTTTTAAATCTGTTCTGCCGATCAGTGATTTCGCCGATATTGCTTCGCTCGAATACGTATCCTACGAATTCGATAAACCCAAATATGATGTCGAAGAATGTCAGCAGCGCGACATGACGTTCGCGGCACCGCTGAAAGTGACCCTGCGGCTGATTGTGTTTGAAGTTGACGAAGACACCGGCGCACGTTCGGTCAAGGACATCAAGGAACAAGACGTCTATATGGGCGATATGCCCCTGATGACCAAAAACGGCACATTTGTCATCAACGGTACTGAACGCGTTATCGTCTCTCAGATGCATCGCTCACCTGGTGTTTTCTTTGATCATGACCGCGGCAAAACCCATTCCAGTGGCAAGTTGCTGTTTGCAGCACGCATTATTCCTTATCGCGGTTCCTGGCTTGATTTCGAGTTCGATGCCAAGGACATTGTCCATTGCCGTATCGATCGCCGCCGCAAAATGCCGGTGACGACATTTTTGCGTGCCTTGGGGTTGGAAGCCGAGGAAATTCTGGAAGTATTTTACGACAAGGTAAAATACATCGAAACCAAGAAGGGTGACTGGAAAACCCCGTTTGTGCCCGAAAGAATGCGCGGCATTAAACCTGTCAAGGATCTGGTCAATGCAAAGACCGGTAAATCGGTAGTTGAAGCCGGTCGCAAGATCACCCCACGTCTGGCCAAAAAACTTCAGGAAGAGGGTCTCAAGGATCTTTTGATAGAAGATGATGAGCTGTGCGGCCATTTCTTTGCCGAAGAGCTGGTTAATATGGAGACCGGCGAAATCTATGTGGAAGCCGGCGATGAAGTGACGCCTGAAGCGCTTGAGATTATTCGCGAAGCGGGCATAAAAGAAATCAACGTTCTCGATATTGATCATATCAATACCGGCGCCTTTATCCGCAACACGCTTGCCGTTGATAAGTGCACCAGCCATGAACAGGGTCTGTTTGATGTTTACCGGGTAATGCGTCCCGGTGAGCCACCGACGCGCGACACCGCGCAAGCTTTGTTCGACAGCCTGTTCTTTGATGGCGACCGCTACGACCTGTCGGCTGTTGGTCGGGTTAAAATGAACATGCGCCTTGACCTTGATGCCGAAGATACGGTGCGGGTTCTGCGCAGGGAAGATATTCTGGCCGTTGTTAAAACGCTGGTGGACCTGCGTGATGGCAAGGGTGAAATTGATGATATTGACCATCTTGGCAACCGGCGCGTGCGCTCGGTTGGCGAATTGATGGAAAATCAGTATCGCATCGGCTTGTTGCGCATGGAACGTGCGATCAAGGAGCGGATGAGTTCGGTTGAAATCGATAATGTCATGCCGCACGATCTGATTAACGCCAAGCCTGCTTCGGCAGCGGTGCGTGAATTTTTCGGCTCCTCGCAATTGTCACAGTTTATGGATCAGACCAATCCTCTGTCTGAAATTACTCATAAGCGCAGATTATCAGCGCTCGGCCCCGGTGGTCTGACGCGTGAGCGTGCAGGCTTTGAGGTGCGTGATGTGCATCCCACCCATTATGGCCGTATCTGCCCGATTGAAACGCCTGAAGGGCCAAATATTGGTCTAATCAACTCGCTGGCGACATTTGCCCGCATCAACCAGTATGGCTTCATTGAAAGCCCGTATCGCCGCGTCAAGAATGGCATGGTTACGGATGAGATTGTTTATTTGTCGGCGATGGAAGAATCGAAGAACGTCATCGCTCAGGCCAACGTGGTGATCTCGCCGAAGGGTAAGCTCGAAGGTGACCTGCTGCCGTGTCGCCATATGCATGATGTGGAATTGATGTCTCCTGATCGTGTTGATTTTATGGATGTATCGCCCAAGCAGCTGGTGTCGGTTGCGGCTGCTCTCATTCCGTTTCTGGAAAACGATGATGCCAATCGCGCCTTGATGGGATCGAACATGCAACGTCAGGCTGTGCCTTTGGTGAAAGCTGAAGCACCGCTGGTCGGTACCGGTATGGAGGCAGTTGTCGCCCGCGATTCAGGGGCTGCTGTGGTGACACGCCGCGCCGGTATTGTTGATCAGGTTGATGCCAATCGCATTGTTATCAGGGCAACGGACGAGACCGATCCGTCGAAATCCGGGGTTGATATTTACAACCTGCAGAAATTCCAGCGCTCCAACCAGAACACCTGCATCAACCAGCGTCCGCTGGTGCATGTGGGCGATCGGGTTATTGCCAATGATATTGTTGCCGATGGTCCTTCAACCGACCTTGGTGATCTAGCACTTGGACGCAATGTGCTGGTGGCGTTTATGCCGTGGAATGGTTACAACTTTGAAGATTCCATTCTGATTTCCGAACGCATTGTGCGTGATGATGTGTTTACATCGATCCACATCGAGGAATTCGAGGTCATGGCCCGCGATACCAAGCTTGGCCCTGAAGATATTACCCGCGATATTCCTAATGTGGGTGAGGAAAGCCTCAAAAATCTGGATGAAGCCGGTATTGTCTATATTGGTGCTGAAGTGCATCCCGGTGATATTCTGGTGGGCAAGATTACGCCCAAAGGCGAAAGTCCGATGACGCCGGAAGAAAAACTCTTGCGCGCTATCTTTGGTGAAAAAGCATCTGATGTGCGTGATTCGTCACTCAAACTGCCGCCCGGTGTTGCCGGAACTGTGGTTGAAGTGCGTGTGTTCAACCGTCACGGCATCGATAAAGACGAACGCGCCATGGCAATCGAGCGTGAAGAAATTGAACGTCTGGCTAAAGACCGTGATGATGAACTCGGTATTCTTGACCGTAACGCCTATGGCCGTTTGCGCGACTTTTTAGTTGGCAAGCAGGCTCTGAGTGGCCCCGAAGGTATCGTAAAAGACGCCAAGGTAGCTCTGTCGGTTCTGGAAGACCTGCCCAAGAAGATGTGGTGGGAAATTGCCCTCAAAAATGACAAGGCAATGTCTGAAGTTGAGGCCATGCAGCGTCAGTATGATGAAGCCAAATCTTTGCTGGAGCAGCGCTTTGTTGACAAAGTCGACAAATTGCAGCGCGGTGATGAGTTGCTGCCCGGTGTGATGAAAATGGTTAAAGTGTTTGTCGCCGTTAAGCGCAAACTACAGCCCGGTGATAAAATGGCCGGTCGTCATGGCAACAAGGGTGTTATTTCCAAGATCGTTCCGGTCGAAGATATGCCGTATCTGGAAGATGGCACGCATGTGGATATCGTGCTTAACCCGTTGGGCGTGCCTTCGCGCATGAATGTCGGGCAAATTCTGGAAACGCATCTGGGCTGGGCGTGCGCGCAATTGGGCCGTCAGGTGGGCGAGGCGGTTGATGAATATCGCCGAATTGCCAAGCTTGATACACTCAAAAGCAGGCTCAATGCCATCTATGGTGATGACAAAACACTCAAGAGCCTGAGTGATGACGAGATTGTTGAACTTGGTGGTAACCTGCGCAAGGGTGTGCCGATGGCAACGCCGGTGTTTGATGGCGCGCACGAAAGCGACATCAATGAGATGTTG
>CAZJUF010000263.1:0-4587 GCA_964549055.1 uncultured Hyphomicrobiales bacterium
AGAAAATCTGAAATCGCCCACCCCATGGATGCCATTACCGCCTCCAGCATCGACACATCAATAAAACATCCCTTGTCGTCAGACCTGCTGGCAAGGGCGGAAGAAACGGCAAAGGCCGCAGTCATACCGCCAATGGTATCTGCCATGGGATACCCCACCCGGTATGGCGCATTGTCCGGCGCACCGGTAATGCTCATAACACCGGACAGACCCTGGATAATCTGATCATAGGCCGGCAGATTGCGCATCGGCCCGTCCTGACCAAACCCGGAAATCGCACAATAAATCAGCGCCGGATTTTCAGCTTTGAGAACCTCGTATCCAACTCCCAGTCTCTCCATCACGCCCGGTCGAAAGTTTTCAATCACCACATCAGCCGTGTTTACAAGACGTTTAAAAACATCCCGGCCTTTTGCTGATTTCATATTAACGGTTAGTGAGCGCTTGCCGCTATTTTGGGCCAGAAATGATATCCCCATGAGCCTGTCGTTAAGGGCTGCATCTGCGCCCAGCTGTCGCGCAAGATCACCGGTTTCAGGTATCTCAACCTTGATAACATCGGCCCCCATATGCGCAAGCTGATGGCAACAAAACGGCCCGGCCAGAACATTGGTCAAATCAAGAACGCGGATACCTTCGAGTGGCTTCATTCAAACGTCCTTTGGTTTTGATGTAAATTGTGTATCGGGCAAATATCTTCCCAGGAAAAGCGCGCCCGTCATTTATGGCAAGAAATACAACCAGCTGCAACGCTAAACAGGGTTTGGGCAGGCATCATACTATTGACGTATGCCCGGTTCGGGAAGTAGCATCAGGTATCAATGATTAGCGAAATTCACGCCCGCTTTTCGTATCGGAAAAATCTGTTCTCCAAACAGTTCCAACAACGGTCACACCAGACACGATGCCAGAAACACAAATAGAAAAACCACTTGCAGGCACGTGTGTTGTTGAAATTGGTACCAGTGTTGCCGGGCCTTATGCCTCCTGGATTCTGGCCGCCCTGGGAGCCGATGTCATCAAGGTGGAGCGCCCCGAAGGCGGTGATGATACCCGTCAATGGGGGGGCATTTTTCCCGATGGCACATCGTCCACGTATCATTACCTCAACAACGAGAAAAACTCGATCACGATTGACTTCAAGAACGAAAGCGACCGCCAGTGGTTGCGGGATTTTTGCCTTACCAAAGCAGATGTCGTCATTCAGAATTTACGCCCCGGCACCATCAATCGCTATGGATTGGACGCCGATGCGCTGACCTCGGAAAATGACAGGTTGATTTATTGCAACCTCTGGCCCTTTGGCAACGTGGGTCCGTTGAAAGATCAACCCGGATATGATCCGCTGATGCAGGCTCTTAGCGGCATTATGAGTGTGACGGGGGAAATTGGCCGCCCGCCTGTGCGTGTTGGCCCGTCGATCATTGATATGGGTACCGGCATGTGGTGCGCAATTGGCATTCTGGCCGCCTTGAATAAAAGGATCGAAACAGGAAAAGGCTGTATTGTCGATGCCTCGCTTTATGAAACTTCACTGGGCTGGATGGCCAGTTCAATGGCCAACATGCAGGTCACCGGAAAAACACCGGAACGCCAGGGTACAACTGCGCGCGGCATGGCACCATATCAGGCTTACGAATGTGCCGATGGCTACCTGATTGTCGCGGCCCCCAACAACAATCTGTTTGAAAAATTATCCAAAGTATTGGGCCATCCTGACTGGATCAGGGACGAACGCTTCAATGAAAACATGACACGTTACAAAAACGTCGCCGCCCTCAACCAGCTCATGGAACCTATTTTACTGGCCGAAACATGCGATTACTGGCGCGGCAGGTTTGATGAAGCAGGTGTGCCTTCAGCCCCGGTAAGGGATACCAAAAAAATGATGGCAGACGAACAGACAAAAGCATTGGGCATTATCCAGAGGCTCACCGACGACACTCCGCTGCAAATGGGCCTGCCTTTAAGTTTCAACAAAATCAGACCACAGTTGAGCCGCCCTGCCCCGGCCTTGGGTGAGCATAACGCCAAGATAAAGGACAAGAACTGATGCGCGATGATTTTGAAACTATAAAAGTGGAACGCATTGACGAACACATCTTGCTGATTACGCTCAATCGCCCGGATTTTGCCAATGCCAAAAACACCGCCATGGGCCTTGAACTGAAAGAGGTTTACGAAGGCCTGTATGTAGATGGGGAAGATTATCGTTGCGTAGTAATGACCGGGACCGGCAAGGTTTTTTGCGCCGGAGGTGATTTGAAAGAACGCAAAGGCATGAGCGATCAGCAATGGCAGCACCAGCACGCTATTTTTGAACAAGGTGTGCATGCCCAGCGCATGTGTCCCATGCCGGTAATTGCCGCTGTCAACGGCCCTGCTTATGCGGGTGGCTGCGAAATGGTGCTGAATTCTGATTTTGCCTATGCCTCAACAACCGCGCGTTTTGCCCTTACCGAAGTAACACTTGGCATTATGCCCGGGGCCATGGGCACGCAAAATCTGCCCCATGCCGTGGGCGAACGCCGTGCCAAGGAGATCATCCTCACAGGCCGTCCATTTTCAGTCGAAGATGCCGAAAAATGGGGACTGGTGAACAAAGTCTGCGAACCCGGTGACCTCCTCAATGCTGTGCTTGATACAGCACGTATAATAGCCGGTAATGCGCCACAATCGGTCATGCGTGCCAAGCGCTCAATCTCTGTCGCCACACAGATTGACCGTTTCAATGGTTATCAGTTTGAGCTTGAGGCCTACAATCAACTGGTGCCGATGGCCGACCGGCTGGAGGGTATTCTGGCATTCAACGAAAAACGTAAACCAAAGTTTACCGGCAAATAAAGAGGTGCGTTGACATGGGCGATGACATTGATGTTCTGGTACATGAAGTTGGACCGCGCGATGGCCTGCAAAGCATAAAAACCATCTTCCCGACACAAGCCAAAATTGACTGGATCAAGTCCGAAGCCGCCGCCGGTGTCCGCCAAATTCAAGTGGGCTCATTCGTGCGGCCGGACCTGTTGCCGCAAATGGCTGACACCGCACAAGTCGTCAAACAGTCTCTGGAAATCCCCGGCCTCAGCGTTGCCGTTCTTGTTCCCAATCTTAAAGGTGCCCAAAACGCTATCCTATCGGGCGCCCATCAAATCGGTGTGGTGATGTCCGTATCCCAGGCGCACAACAAATCCAATATCAACCGCACCATTACCGAATCTCTGGAAGATTTCCGCAAGATTGTTGAATACCGCAATCAGGCAGACCCGGAGCGCAAAACAGTCATATCAGGCGGGCTGGCGACCTCGTTTGGCTGCACAATTTCCGGCCCGGTGCCGGTGCGCGATGTCATGTGGCAGGCCGAGCAACTTTTGAAACTGGGGGCGGACAGGCTCAGTGTCGCCGATACCGTGGGCTTTGCCAACCCGCGCCAGGTTAAAGACCTGTTCGATCAACTTTATCGCACAATCGGTAAGGACGTGCCGGTAGGTGCGCATTTTCACGACACCCGCGGCCTCGGCCTCGCCAATGCCTTTGCCGCTCTTGAAGCGGGCGTTCGTGAGCTCGATTCCTGCCTTGGCGGTTTGGGCGGATGTCCTTATGCCCCCGGTGCCAGCGGTAATATCGTCACCGAAGATCTGGTTTTCATGCTGGAAGCAGGCGGCATGAAAACCGGCATTGACCTTGATGCCTTGATGGCAACACGCGAGTTGATGATCGGCCACCTTGACGGGGAGCCCACTCAGGGAACTTTCGTCACCGCCGGTCCACCGCTTGGTTTCGTTGCAGCATCAAATGTTGCGTGAATTCTTTGAAAACCAAAAACAGTAAAGTTGAGAAAATATATGCCTGAATGTGAACCAACAATTTCTGTTGCCGAGGATTATCCGGAGATCCGCGAGCAGGTAAGAGCATTGTGTTCAAACTTCCCCGGTGAGTACTGGCAAGGGCTGGAAGACCAGCCACCGGAGACAAGTTATCCAACTGAATTTATCGAAGCCCTCACTGCAGCCGGGTATCTGGCGGCATTGATACCGGAAGAATATGGCGGTTCCGGATTGCCCGTTCGCGGTGGCGGCGTCATCCTTGAAACCATAAATGCCACCGGTTGCAATGCCAGTCCGGGCCATGCACAAATGTATACAATGGGCACGATATTGCGCCATGGATCCAAAGAACAAAAAGAGTATTTTCTACCGCAAATTGCCAGAGGCGAGTTGCGCCTGCAGGCTTTCGGCGTCACCGAGCCGACAACAGGGTCGGACACCACACAGCTTAAGACGCGTGCAGACCGGCAAGGCAACGGCTATGTGATCAATGGTCAAAAAGTCTGGACCAGCCGGGCCGCACACTCTGATCTAATGCTGTTGCTGGCCCGCACCACGCCAGCAGACGAATGTGAAAAACGCACCGATGGTATTTCCACCTTCCTGATTGATCTGCGCGAAGCCCAGAAGAATGGCTGTGAAATAAAACCCATCAAAGCCATGATCAACCACAATACCTGCGAGGTGTTTTTCGACAATGTACCCATTCCCGGTGATGCCTTAATTGGCGAAGAAGGCAAAGGGTTTCGCTATATACTGGATG
>CAZJUF010000264.1:0-4555 GCA_964549055.1 uncultured Hyphomicrobiales bacterium
CGTGTGCCATTTATGGCTCCTTTGATGAATTATAAACGTTGCCGGGAACGTTAACCGATCTGTGGCAAAAATCAACAACACCAAAGCCGGAGACTTTAAATAAAAACTACCGGCGGCATTTAAGATAATTATAATCCAATTACGCTAAAATCACGCCATAATGATCAGCCTGAAAACATCTCTAAAAACGCTGCTGGCGGGCCTTATCCTCGTTGTCGCCATGCAAATTCTGAACGACAATGGCTATAGCTACTTTGATTTTTTTGATTTTATAAAATCATATCTGAAATTCTAGTTTAACCTAATCAAGCCCAAGGCGATCACGCAACAGTTGGTTTACCGCCTGCGGGTTGGCTTTTCCCTGCGTTGCCTTCATCACCTGACCGACAAACCAGCCCAACATGTTGGGTTTTTCTTTAACTTCTTCGACTTTTTCAGGATTACCGGCAATCACCGCATCAACAGCCGCTTCAATAGCACCGGTATCTGTCACTTGTTTTAATCCGCGAACTTCAACTATTTCGGCTGGATCTCCGCCTTCTTCCCAGATGATTTCAAACACCTGTTTGGCGATTTTTCCTGAAATCGTGTCATCCTTGATCAGATCAATCAAGGCGCCCAGTTGATCTGCACTGATCGGGGATGAAGCAACATCAAGACCGGCTTTGTTGATGGCGCCAAAGAAATCACCGGTCACCCAGTTAACAGCAAGTCTCGCATCGCGCCCTTTGGCCACATCTTCAAAAAAATCAGCCGACGCCTTGTCCATAATCAGCACACCGGCATCATAGGGTTTCAGACCATAGTCCTCGATAAACCGGGCTTTCTTTTCGTCCGGCAATTCCGGCAGGTTGGCAGCTAGTTCATCGACCATCGATTGCTCGATTTCCAGCGGCAATAAATCGGGATCGGGGAAATAGCGGTAATCATGCGCTTCTTCTTTTGAGCGCATGGCCCGTGTGGTGCCGGTTTTGGGATCGAACAAGCGTGTCTGCTGCTCTATTTTGCCACCCTCTTCAATGATATCAACCTGCCGCCGCGCTTCAAACTCAATCGCCTGTCCGATAAAGCGGATGGAATTGACATTCTTGATTTCACAGCGTGTGCCAAGTTCGTCACCGGGACGACGCACAGAAACATTAACGTCCGCGCGCAGACTGCCCTGCTCCATATTGCCATCACAGGTTCCGAGATAGCGTAAAATAGTCCGTATTTTTGTCACATAGGCCCGCGCCTGATCAGACGAGCGCATATCGGGCTTGGAGACAATTTCCATCAACGCCACACCGGAGCGGTTGAGATCGACAAAAGACATCGACGGATGCTGGTCATGCATGGATTTGCCCGCATCCTGCTCCATGTGCAGGCGCTCAATCCCAACTTCGATGGTCTTGCCATCCTTCATATCGAGATAAACAATGCCCTCGCCAACGATCGGGTGCTTGAACTGCGATATCTGATAGCCCTGAGGCAAATCGGGATAGAAGTAATTCTTGCGATCAAAGACGGAATAGAGATTTATTTCAGCTTTCAGTCCCAAGCCGGTTTTCACCGCCTGTTCAACGCAATATTTGTTAATCACCGGCAACATGCCGGGCATGGCGGCATCAACCATGGACACTTGCGAATTTGCCTGCGCGCCAAATTCGGTTGAAGAGCCGGAAAACAGTTTCGACTGCGAGCTTATCTGGGCATGGACTTCGAGCCCGATGACAATTTCCCAATCTCCCGTTGCACCTTGAATTAAGGACATTGAATAAAACTCCTAAGTATCTTTTTTAGCGCTGTCGACTGCGCTCAGTTTTTTTTCTTCATACTGAATGAACCAGCCAATCATTTGCCGCCATAAGGCTTCGGCCAGTTCGGGCGAAAAATCTTTTTCCTCCGCCCGCGCCCTGACCTTGTCAATGACCTGTTGAATGCGCCACGGCACCGTTGCTTCTTCCGGTGATGATTTTAACTGCCAGGCACGTTCCACATAGGAAAAACGCTCAGCCATCGCATCTATGAGCACATGATCAAGGCGGTCAATTTCGGCGCGCACATCACTCATATCAACGCACTCAGACGCTTGTTTATGTTCACTCATGGCATATCCTTCCACCAGCTAGCCGGCGTTGGTAAATCTCCTGCCGCCTGCTCGATAATCTGTCCGGTCCTCAGCAATGTGGCTTCATCAAAAGCCTTGCCAATCAGTTGCAAGCCCAGTGGAGTACCTTCTTGCGAAAGTCCCGCTGGTACGGATATTCCCGGCAATCCGGCCATATTCAGGGATACCGTGAAAATATCATTGAGATACATGGAAAGCGGATCGTCCATACGCTCACCAATGCCAAAAGCCGGTGATGGTGTTGAAGGCGTCAACATCACATCCACCGTTTCAAAAGCTTGCGTGAAATCGCGAGCAATCAATGTTCTGACTTTTTGCGCCTTAAGGTAATAAGCATCATAATACCCGGCTGAAAGCACATAAGTGCCAATCAGGATGCGGCGTTTTACTTCTTCGCCAAAACCTTCCGCCCGTGTTTTTTCATACATATCGATGATGTCGTCACCTTCAACACGCAAGCCATAGCGCACCCCGTCATAGCGCGCGAGGTTTGAAGAGGCTTCGGCTGGAGCAACTATATAATAGGTCGGCAGAGCATATTTTGTGTGCGGCAAACTCACGTCAACAATTTCAGCACCTGCCGATTTCAGCCAATCAATGCCTTTGGCCCACAGGTCTTCAATTTCAGACGGCATGCCATCAACGCGGTATTCTTTGGGAATGCCAACTTTAAGGCCGCGAATATCACCGGTAAGAGCGGCTTCATAATCTGGTACAGGTACATCAACACTCGTGGTGTCTTTGGCATCATGGCCCGCCATTGAGCCTAACATGATGGCCGCATCTTCAACGGTTTTGGTGATTGGACCGGCCTGATCAAGCGATGATGCAAACGCCACAATTCCCCAGCGTGAACACCGCCCATAGGTGGGTTTCAGGCCAACGGTACCGGTAAAGGCACCGGGCTGGCGAATGGAGCCGCCGGTATCCGTCGCCGTTGCCGCCATGCATAAGTTGGCACACACCGATGTCGCCGAACCACCTGAGGAGCCACCGGGCACAAGTTTAACGTTTGAGCCTGTGCGCTGCCACGGATTGACGACGGGACCGTAGTAACTGGTCTCGTTCGATGAACCCATGGCAAATTCATCCAGATTGAGCTTGCCCAGCATCACCGCGCCATCGCGCCACATGTTGGTGGTGACGGTCGAATCATAATCAGGAACAAAGCCATCAAGAATATGACTGCCTGCGGTTGTCAGTGTGCCTTCGGTACAAAACAGATCCTTGATGCCGACAGGAATGCCCTCAAGCTTGCCCGCTGCCTCGCCCTTGGCGCGGCGCTGATCGGATTGAGCGGCCATTTCAAGCGCTTTTTCCGGTGTTTTGGTAATAAAGGCATTAAGCGCACCGGCTTTGTCGATTTCGTCGACAAAAGCCTGTGTCAGCTCAACTGAACTTGTCTCACCGGCGTCGAGTTTTTTCCGCGCCTGCGCGATGGTCAATGTGGTTAAGTCGTTCATATCAACAGCCCCTATTCAATAACCTTTGGCACCATGAAGAATGTTTCTTCATAAGCCGGTGCATTGTGAACAATTTTTTCGGCATAGCCGCCATCGCTGACAACATCGTCACGTTTTTTCATCTCCATATGCACAACACTTGTCATCGGCTCAACACCATCTGTGTCGACTTCTGACAATTGCTCAACCCACTCCAGAATACTATTGAGGTCACCCTCCATATTCTTTGCATCTTCATCACTGATAGAGATGCGGGCAAGGTGGGCAATATGGCGGACTGTCGCTAGATCAACCGACATGATATCTCCTGAAAAAATTCTATTAAACCAGCACGACGCTGACCTTGTATTGTTGTGTCCGCCAAATTGCGCTTAAGCGAACGCGCCTACATATCACCGCCAAACGCACCTAGCAACATTGTTGCAAAATCTGTGCTCAATAATTCTTCAAGTCTGATGTTTTTCCAGCACTTCGCGGGCCAGTCTCTGGCCGATTTTAACCTTGCGCGACAAAGCAACCTGATCCAGTTCGGCGACCACGCTTGCCGCTGTTTTAATCGAACGCTCCATGCGCAACACCAGATAGTTGATCACATTGACCTCAACCATCAACTGGCGATCAGCAAACAGCTTAACCAGCACCGCGCGCAATAACACATCATCGGGTGGGTTGAGTTGTGCCAAAGCTACAGCGCGCAACCGTGAGGCAAGGTCCGGCAGCTTGACCGGCCAGTGGGCCGGCGGGGTAAGGGAGGTTAAAAGGATGCTCGTCCGGCCTTCCCGCGCCAGGTTCAATAAATGAAAAAGCGCTGGTTCATCAAATTTTTCCTGCCCCAGATCTTCAATAATCACCGCACCAGAGGACAGGAACTCAGGCACAGCATCGATTGTCAGGTCTGAAGCTGATTTGACAATCGCAGCCGATGTGGTTTGCCACACATTTGCCAGATGGGTTTTGCCCGATGCCGGTGGCCCCACCAGGG
>CAZJUF010000265.1:0-1549 GCA_964549055.1 uncultured Hyphomicrobiales bacterium
TCCCTTTAACACCAACCGTATGGGTCTGATGGGGGAAGCCGGGCGCGAAGCCATATTCCCGCTGGCGCGCGGAGCTGATGGCAAGTTGGGTGTGCGCTCCGGTGCGCCGGGTCAAAGCACCAGCATTGTCTTCAACATTTCAACGCCCGATGCCAACAGCTTTCGCCAGTCTGAAAGCCAGATCAGCGCCATGGTGGCGCGGGCTGTTAATCGTGGCTCAAGGAACCTGTAGGTATGATGTTTCACGAAATTCAGTTTCCAGTCGACATTTCGATTGGTGCCTCCGGTGGACCTGAGCGCCGCACCGAGATTGTAACACTCGGGTCAGGCCGCGAGGAACGCAACACGCGTTGGGCAAATTCACGACGTCGTTTTAATGCGGGCTACGGCATAAAGACCCTTGACCAGATACATCAGGTCATCCGGTTTTTTGAAGAACGCCGCGGCCGTCTGCATGGCTTCAGGTGGCGCGATCCTGTCGACTATAAATCATGCCCGCCAAGTAGCACTCCCAGCCCTCAGGATCAGATCATCGGTGTCGGCGATGGCATTTCGGATTTGTTTTTGCTGACAAAAGATTACAGCGAAAACATAAACCCCTATCAGCGCCGTATTGATAAACCGGTTGTTGGATCCGTGGTTGTTGCCGTTGACAGTGTGCTGCAAACCGTTGGCAGCGATTATTCAATCGATGAAGCCACCGGTGTTGTCCTTTTTACCAGCGGCAATATTCCCCCTTCCGGTGCCTTGATTACCGCCGGGTTTTTATTTGATGTTCCCGCCAGGTTCGACAGTGATTATCTCGAAATCAATCTGACTAATTTCGATGCCGGTGCCATTCCCGATATTCCAATTGTGGAGATCAGATTGTGAAAACTTTACCTTCCGGCCTCCAGGCCCATCTTGATACTGGTGCTACAACCTTATGCTGGTGCTGGCGATTAACCCGCGATGATGGTTTGGTTTTAGGCTTCACCAACCACGATGAAAACCTCACCTTTGACGGGACACTGTTTGAAGCAACAGCAGGTTTTCACGGCACCGAAGTGTCGTCGTCTTTGGGCTTGTCAGTTGATAATCTCGATGTCTCAGGCGCATTGCAATCAGCCCGGCTGGATGAGGCAGATCTTGCCGCAGGATTGTTTGATGATGCCGAGGTTGAAATCTATATCGTCAACTGGAATGACATAAATCAGCGCCTGTTGATACGTCAGGGAAACCTTGGCGAAGTCAAGCGCGGCCAACTGGCCTTTGAAGCCGAAATACGCGGACTTGCCCATAAGCTCAACCAACCCTTCGGGCGCCTGTTTCAATATCCCTGCGATGCCGATGTGGGCGATCAGCGCTGCACGGTTGATTTGACCGCGTCACAGTTTCAAGCCAATGGCCAGATAAGCGGTCTTGAAGATCGCCGCCGCTTCACCGTCACAGGCCTTGAAACCTATGCCGCCAACTGGTTTGAACGCGGCAAACTCACCTGGACCTCAGGTGCCAATTTAAACCGAGCCATGGAAGTAAAAGTACATCGCATAAATCAGGGTCTGTACGT
>CAZJUF010000265.1:1649-4530 GCA_964549055.1 uncultured Hyphomicrobiales bacterium
GGTTCAACCCTATTCACCCGATTGGGCAGAAGCTTGCGGACATGAACGGTTTGCTGCGGCTGCCCGGCGCCATCTGATTGAGTGCGACGACCGCGCGTTTGACGCCGGTGACGTCCTGCTCTTCAGATGGCGCGCGCATCTGCCGGCAAAACACGCTGGCATCGCCACCAGTGCCACGCGCATGATCCACGCCCAGTCCGGCGCGGATGTGTGTGAAATATCGCTGCAACCATGGTGGTTGCGGCGTCTGGCATATGTTTTCAGGTTTCCAGGAATTTTAGATTAATGGCTACATTGGTTTTGCAAGCTGCCGGGCAATCGGTAGGTACATTTTTGGGCGGTCCTTTGGGCGGCATTGTCGGTCGCGCCGTTGGTGCTTTTGCCGGACAGGCCATTGACGGCCAGTTGTTTGGTGCCAAAGCCCGCGAGGTCGAAGGCCCCCGGGTATCTGATCTCCAGGTGCAGGCCTCAAGCGAAGGTTCACCCATCCCCAGGATATTCGGTCGCGGCAGATTGGCCGGTCAGATCATCTGGGCGACCAATTTTGAAGAGGAAATCTCAACGCGGACGGAAAAATCCGGCGGTAAAGGTTCTTCCGGTGGCACAAAAACCAAAATCACCGAATACGCCTATTATGCAAATTTCGCCGTCGGTCTGTGTGAAGGACCGATAACGCGTATCGGCCGCATCTGGGCCGATGGCAAACTGCTGGACCAAAGTGCGCTGACCATCAGGCTGTACAGGGGGTCAGAAACCCAAACCCCCGACAGTCTGATTGAAACCAAGGAAGGTGCGGGCAATACGCCTGCCTATCGTGGGCTTGCCTACGTGGTATTTGACCGGATGCCGCTTGAGCGCTTTGGCAACCGCCTGCCGCAACTGTCATTTGAGGTGTTCAAGTCTCTGGATGATATTGAAAGCCGGATCACTTCTGTCAACATCATCCCCGGCACCACTGAATTTGGCTACGATACAACAGAAGTTACCCGCAGCGCCGGAGCCGGAGTGACACTGGCTGAAAATCGTCACACCACCCAGGAGCAAACTGACTGGTCGGTGGCGATTGATCAATTGCAAGCCACCTGTCCCAACCTGACTTCAGTATCGCTGGTAGTCACCTGGTTTGGCACTGATTTGCGCTGTGCCAACTGTGACATCAAGCCCGGTGTTGAAAACCGGACCAAAGTAACCACGCCAGAAAGCTGGCTGGTGGCCGGTGAAACCAGAAGCAGCGCTCATCTGGTCAGCGTCTATGACAATCGACCTGCTTTTGGCGGCACCCCGACAGATGCCTCCGTCATCAGAGCTATACAGGATTTAAAATCGCGCGGCCTAAAAGTCACGCTCTATCCGTTTTTGATTATGGACATCCCCGCAGGCAACGCGCTGAATGATCCCTATACCGGCAATAGCGGCCAGCCGGTCTATCCGTGGCGCGGAGAAATCACCTGTAACCCGGCCCCCGGTGTAAGCGGTACGGTTGATAAAACCGCAGCTGCTACCTCCCAGATCAGCAGCTTTTTTGGCGCATCCCAGATCAGCGATTATTCAATCAGCTCCGGTGTTGTGACTTATTCAGGCCCGGTGGACTGGTCCTTGCGGCGGATGATCCTGCATTATGCCAACCTGTGTGCATTGGCGGGCGGTGTCGATACATTTCTGATTTCAAGCGAGCTGCGCAACCTGACGCAAGTGCGCGACAGTGCTGTCAATTTCCCGGCAGTGAATTTGCTCGCAACTTTGGCTGGCGATGTAAAGTCGGTACTCGGAGGCCAAACCAAAGTTTCCTATGCCGCCGACTGGTCGGAATATTTTGGTTATCAGCCGCAAGATGGCAGCAATGATGTGTTGTTTCATCTTGATGGCTTATGGGCAAATTCCAGCATCGATTTTATTGGCATAGATAATTACATGCCCCTGTCTGACTGGCGCGACGGCGACAATCATCTTGACCGCCAGAATGGTGCCAGATCGATTTACGATCGTGACTACCTCAAAAGCAATATCGCCGGTGGTGAAGGTTTTGACTGGTATTACGCCAGCGACAGTGACCGCACCCAGCAGGTGCGTACTGCCATCACCGATGGCACCTACAACAAGCCGTGGGTGTTTCGTTATAAGGATATTACCAACTGGTGGCAGAACAGCCATTACAATCGCCCCGGTGGCATTGAAGATGCAACGGCTACGGCCTGGGTGCCTCAGTCCAAACCCATCGTCTTTACTGAATTTGGTTGTCCGGCGATAGACAGTGGTACCAATCAGCCCAATGTGTTTTTCGATCCCAAATCATCTTCCAGTGCAGCACCCTATTTTTCTTCTGCAAATCGTGATGATTTCATCCAGCGCCGCTATCTTGAAGCCATGCTGGACTACTGGGGGGCAGGCAAGGGCGGTGTAAACACAACCAACAATCCGACCTCGAGCGTCTATGGCGGGTCGATGGTTGATTTTGGTACCATGTCAATCTGGACGTGGGATGCAAGACCCTTTCCAGCCTTTCCGTTCCTCACCTCGATCTGGTCAGATGGTGACAATTGGGAACGCGGCCACTGGTTGAGCGGCAGGCTGGGTTCGGTTGCACTTGAGCCTCTGGTCCGCGCCATGCTGGAACAATTCGGATTTGATAGGTTTGATGTATCAAACCTTGAAGGCATTATGGATGGCTTCGTCATCGACCGCCCGATGTCTGTGCGCGCAGCACTTGAACCTTTGGGCCGCGCCTTTTTCTTTGATGCGGTTGAAAGCCAAGGCCTCATAAAGTTTCGCCATCGCAACGAAGATGTAACCGGCCAGCTTGTGCCTGATGATCTTGTGGTTGAAAGCGCCGATGACAAGGAGTTCATGCTCACGCGCGCGCAGGAAACCGAACTGCCCAATG
>CAZJUF010000266.1:0-4528 GCA_964549055.1 uncultured Hyphomicrobiales bacterium
ATTACATCACGGCGCAGGAAGGTCAATTGGCCGTGGATGAGCCTGCGGCATTTACTGTGAAAAAACCAGGCCGTTCAAATCAGTACATTATTGATTGGGTGGTGGCCCAGCTTCCCGGGTTTATCGGCATACTGAAACAGGACATTATTGTCGAAACGACCCTGGATCCGCGATTGCAGGTGCTGGCTGAAAGTGCCGTCAAAGAAGTGCTGGATCGCCAGGGGCAGGCAAAAAATGCTTCCCAGGCAGCGCTCGTTGCCCTTGATGGCCGCGGTGCCGTGCGCGCTCTTGTGGGCGGGCGTTCCTATGCCACCAGCCAGTTCAACCGGGCCACTCAGGCCAAGCGTCAACCGGGCTCGGCCTTTAAGCCGTTTGTTTATCTGGCGGCGCTGGAAAATGGCTATTCCCCGGACAGTACGGTCCTTGACGGGCCGATCAGCATCAAAGGCTGGTCACCGAAAAATTACAACAGAAAATACCGCGGAGAGGTGAGCTTGCGCGAAGGGTTTGCCAATTCCCTCAACACCGTTGCCGTGCGTCTGGCGCAGCAGGTCGGCACTGGAAAAGTTTTAAAAACAGCCCGCCGCCTCGGCATCAAGGCGCCAATGCATAAAAATCCGTCCATGGCCCTGGGAACGGTGGAGATAAGCCCCTTGGAACTGACCGCAGCCTACGTCCCCTTTGCCAATGGCGGTGAGGGTATTTTGCCTTTTATAATCAATCGCATCAGGACAAAATCAGGCGAGGTTATTTATCAAAGACTGGGTTCGGGGCCCGGCAAGGTCATCAAGGACAAGCCGCTTGATCAGATCAATGATCTTCTCGCCTCTGTCACCAGGTCTGGAACCGGTGTGAGAGCCAATTTTGATGATCGCCCGGTTGCCGGTAAAACCGGCACCAGTCAGGGTTTTCGCGATGCCTGGTTTGTCGGCTTCACGGCTCAATTGACCACCGGTGTGTGGGTTGGAAATGACGACAACTCGCCCATGAAACGGGTGGCTGGCAGCGGTTTGCCATTGACGATCTGGAAAAATTTTATGGCACCTGCCCACGAAGGGTTTCCGGTAGTGGCTCTGCCAGGCTCAAAACTGCCGCCAATCAAATCAATCGACCAGCTGCTGGCCCGCGCCAACCCGGAAAGAATAGTTACCGTTCAGGCGATAACACCGGTAATTGCCCAGCCCTCACCCCCTGCTGTAATTCAGGAGCAAAAACCTGCTCCGGTTCTAAAGCGACGGGAAAAACAGCCTGAATTTACAGTGGAATCGTTCTTCAACGATGTTGAAACGCGTTGAAACCAGCGCTTTATGTTAGCGGCAGCGACCTTTAAACGGTGTCGCTGTGATAGCGAGAAAATTTCGAGCCGCCGCTTATGTGGCGCGCCCTTGCAGGCCCAATGTGCAGCATTGGAACAGCCGTGAAAGACATGCATCAAAGGCTCTTGCCTTTGATGCAGCTTTAATGTTGTTCGCCGTAGATGTGTAACCTGGAACCGCTGCTTTTGAGCCATTTTTGCGCATCCCTGTAATCGGGAATGCACTGTTCCACCAGCTTCCAGAAACGCGGCCCATGGTTCATCTCCTCAAGATGGGCAACTTCGTGCGCTGCTACATAATCCAGAACAAATGGCGGTGCGAGGATCAGGCGCCATGAAAACGAAAGCCCGCCGGTTGACGAGCACGACCCCCACCGGGTGGTCTGGTCGCGAATGGTAATGCCTTTGGCGCGAAGATCCAGATGCTGAGAGTGAATTGCGACAGATTGGCCAAGATCGCTGCGCGCCTGCTTTTTGAGCCAGTCGCGTACCCGGCGCGCCAGATGCCGCTGGTCTCCCGTCACACAAATCACCGGCTGGCTCAATTCGCTATTGTCATCTTCAGGCACCCAAACAGTGCCGCGCTGGTTAGGGCGGTGTTCAATGGTGTGCATAAGATTGCGCAGAGGAATTTCAACACCGGGCGCAAAGGCAATAATATCGGGTTGGGCGTTAAGGCGCGATTTAATCCAGTGGGCTTGGGAAATGGCAAAATCCATCGCCTCAGCTTCGCTGCCGTTACCGGGCATGGTCAAAATGACTTCGGGTTTGTTGGCGCCAATTTTCAGGATAAATCGCCGTGCACGAACATTGCGCCGCAGGATGACAGGTACATGCATCCCGTCAATTTCAAGATTTCTTGTGCGCAATAAGGGTGCAGCAGATCTGCGAAAATTAAAAATCATCAATAATAATCTGAAGTGTGATTATCGGCGAGACCAGCGAATCACCTCGCATCTTCAACTATTATGCCACAATCCAATTAGCGCGCTTTGGTTTTTTTGGCCCGGGGTTTAACCGGCTGCATGCTGGCTTTGATAAACCGGGTAATGCGCGGCGCAATTTCAGCATTAAACCGCCTGCCGTTAAAGACACCATAGTGACCTATTCCCGGCTGCAGATAATGTTGTTTGCGGGCTTTGGGAATGTTCGGGCATAATTTATGAGCGGCTTCGGTCTGGCCAACGCCCGAGATATCATCGCGCTCACCTTCAATGGTCAGCAATGCGGTTTTTTCGATGGCGGCCGTATTAATTTTGCGTCCGCGATATGTCATGGTGCCCAGGGGCAAGGCGTGCTGAACAAAAACCGTTTCAATGGTTTGCAAATAATATTCCGCCGTCAAATCCATCACCGACATGTATTCGTCATAAAAATCACGATGTTTTTCGGCAGAATCACCATCGCCATCAACCAGATGGTTGAACAGATCGCGATGTGCACTCAAATGCCGGTCAAGGTTCATGCTCATGAAGCCGGTGAGTTGCAAAAATCCGGGATAAACGCTGCGCATCATACCGGGTTGAGGGAAGGGTACCTTGACAATGACATTTCGGGCAAACCAGTCGGTGCCTTTTTTCATCGCCAGATCGTTCACAGCCGTGGGGTTGATGCGGGTATCAATCGGTCCGCCCATCAGCGTCATGGATGCTGGCGCACATGGGTCTTTATCTTCACTCATCATGGCCACTGCCGCCATCACCGGAACCGAAGGCTGGCACACCGCCATCACATGAGTGTCGGGCCCAAGCTCATGCAGCATCTCGATGATATAATCGATATAATCGTCAAGATCGAAGGGGCCTTGCGATAAAGGCACCTGACGTGCATCGGTCCAGTCAGTGATATAGACATCATGATCAACCAGCATGGTTTCGACTGTGCCGCGCAAAAGCGTTGAATAATGGCCGGACATTGGCGCTATAAGCAACAGTGTCGGTTGAGATTTTGCGATCGATTTTTTAACCTTGGCAAAATGCAGCAATCGGCAAAATGGCCGCTGCCAGGCGACAATTTCTTCGACAGCGGTTTTTTCACCGTCGATGTCGATGCTCGTTATGCCAAATTCAGGCTTGCCATAACGCCGGGTGGAGCGTTCAAACAATTCAAACCCGGCCGCCATACTGCGCCCATAGGCGGTCTGGGTGATCGGATTTGAGGAATTGGTAAAATACATTTTGCCAAAATCAGCAAAAGCGCGCACAGGCGCCATGGCCGCATGGTTCAGTTCGTAAAGTTGATAAAGCACGCAAGCCCCTTTTGCCCCGCTATGAGCGGAAATGTTGCAACGCGGCAATAGTATCAACCTTTTTGCTGCACAGCAACATTAGACCAAAGGATAATGTTTAATTTGTTAATTCACAGCAGTTTTTCAAGTTCCGCCACCAGTTCATCCGGTCTCACACCAAAGGTAAAATGTTTGATGAATGCACCGCTTTCATCCATTAGATATATAATACCGGTATGCTCAACCCGGTAATTTCCAGTGGAATTGTCCGTTTTTTCTTTGGCGTAATAAACACGATAGGCTGTGGTAACCGCCTCAATTTCTTCCACTGTCCCCGTCAGGCCAACCAGCCTGTCGTCGTAATTGGCAACATAATCCGCCATTGCGGCAACGTTGTCTCTTTCAGGATCAATTGAAACAAGAAGAGGCTGTATGCGTTTTGCCTTATCTCCCAAAGCATCAAGGGCAGCACTCATCACCTGCAATTGGGCCGGGCATATTTCCGTGCAATTTGTGTAGCCAAAATAAATCAGCAGGAATTTTCCGGCATAAGTTTTATCACTCACCCTTTGGCCTTTGTTATCGAGAAGTGAAAAAGGCCCGCCGATCAATGCCTTGCCACTGGTTTTAATCTGAGGGCCGGATGTGGGGTTAAGGCCAAAGACCTGCGGAAACAGAAAAAGCGCCGCAACGCCGACAAACAGTCCCGCAGCAACCAGGAGCGTGATCAGGGAAGAAATTCGCATGGTGAGAATTCAGTTTTCATGGGTTTTTACAAGGTGTGACCTTTACCATATAAGCTTGGCAAGACAGCGGCATCAACACCTCATCATTGATTTTTGTTGATCCTCGCGTCATTTTAGGGGATGGGCAGCAAATTTAATTTTCGGGCTTCATGAAAACCATTAGCAAATCTACTGAACATGCCGGTATTGGGCCGCGCTGGGTGAAGTCGGGACAACCATTGTTGCACCGGTTGCGGCTGC
>CAZJUF010000267.1:0-4521 GCA_964549055.1 uncultured Hyphomicrobiales bacterium
GGCACGTAGCCTGCATCAAAATGTACCTGGGCAATGCGGGTATAATCACGCTTGATGAAACCGTAGAGAATTTCTGCGAGAAACCGCCGGTCTTTTGGTGCCAGCCGCCCCATAATGCCAAAATCAACCGCAACCAGATCGCCGGATTGATCGACAAACAGATTGCCCTGATGCATATCGGCATGAAAAAAGCCATCGCGCATGGCATGGCGTAAAAACGACTGGATAACCTGGCGCGAAATCTTTTTTAAATCATGGCCTGCCTGTTTGATTTTCTCGATATCATTAAGCGCTATGCCGTCAATCCATTGCAAGGTGAGGATGCGCTGCGAAGTTCGGCTCCAGTCGACCTCAGGGACTTTGAAATCGGGATCATTGGCGACATTTTCAGCCATTTCCGATATGGCGGCAGCTTCCAGACGCAGGTCCATCTCGATTTTGACGGATTGGGCCAGAGTTTCGATGGCAGCTACCGGACGCATACGCCGCGAGCGCTTGTCCAATCGCTCCAACATGCGTGTGGCAAAAAAGAAGCTGCCAAGGTCTTTGGCGAACTTCTTTTCAATGCCCGGCCTCAGTACCTTGACGGCAACATCGCGTATTGCGCCATTAGCGTCCTTCACCGTGGCCTTGTGAACTTGAGCAATTGAGGCTGCTGCAATGGCCATACCAATGTTTTCAAAGGCGTCTGTTGGCTCGCGCCCTAACCCCCGCCTGATTTCATCCAGAGCAATTTTGTGCTCAAACGGTGGCAGGTTGTCCTGCAACGCTTTTAGGTCATTGGCAAGCTCCGCCCCGATCACATCGGGTCTGGTGGCGAGAAACTGGCCAAGCTTGATATAGCTCGGTCCCAGTTCAGGCAGGGCCTTGACCAGTCTTTCACCATGGGATTTTGCCTGTTTTTTCTCGTGCCGGTGAAGAAGCTTATGCAGGGCTTTGATCGGGTAAGGGGCATCGGCGCTTAAAACTTCCGGGAACAGGGCACCATGGCGCAGCAGGATCAGGCCGGTTTTAGTCAGGCCAATGATATGTCCGATGGATGAAAACACTTAAATACTGCCTCGATAATCCTGGGAAACTACAATCGCCATGCGGAATGAATGGCGACAATGCCGCCGGTGAGATTTTGATGAGAGACCCGGTCAAATCCGGCACTTTCGATCATACGGGAAAAATTCCTCTGGTTGGGAAATTTGCGAATGCTTTCGACCAGATAGCGATAAGGTTCGGCATTTCCGGTTATCAGCTTGCCCATCAGCGGTATGGCATTGTTGGAATAGGTATCGTAAATGGCATCGAGACCGGGGATATCAATGCTTGAAAACTCCAGACACAAAAACCGCCCACCCGGCTTTAAAACCCGAAAAGCCTCAGCCAGAGCCGCATCGATGCGGGTGACATTGCGAATACCAAAAGCGATGGTATAGGCATCAAACACCTGGTCTGAAAATGGCAGGGCCTCGGCATTTCCGGTGGCAAAATGCATAAGACGACTGCGATCGTGTGCCGCAGACCGGGCAATGCCTGCCGCAATCATATTGGGATTGATATCACACAAGGTAACTTCACAGCCCGCACCACCAGCATCGAGAAACCGGTTGGCGATATCGCCGGTGCCACCGGCCACATCAAGCAGGTGAAAGGGTCGAGCAGAATTTGGCGGGGCCAGGGTGTCGATTAAAATCGATTTCCACACCCGGTGCAGCCCGCCCGACATAACATCATTCATCAGGTCATAACGACTGGCGACCTGGTCAAAGACATTATTGACCAGGCCCTGTTTTTTGTCTGCCTCAACCGAGGTGTTGCCAAAATCAACCGGTGGCTCAAATTTGTTGCTGGTGCCGCCCATGGGCTTGAATTTCCTGTAAGGTTATCTCTACTGTTAATATACAACAGCAAATGGCGCGTGACCACGTTTGCCATATCACAGGCTTAATTGCATTGGAACCGGCAGCTATGCCCGAACTTCCAGAAGTTGAAACCGTGTGCCGGGGTCTGGCACCGGTGATGGAGAACAATCGTTTTGTCCGGGTGGAACAACGGCGCGATAATCTGCGCATTCCATTTCCTGAAGATTTTGTGGCCAGACTGGAAAACTGCACCGTTACTGCTTTGTGGCGGCGGGCCAAATACATTGTGGCTGAACTTGACAGCGGTGAAATACTGCTCATGCACCTAGGGATGTCGGGCAGTTTTAACATTGAAGAAGCCCCGCTTGCCGGGATTGATGGTGAATCCGGGCGCCATGATCATGTAGTCTTTCATATGAGCAATGGGGCCAGGATCACCTATAGCGACCCGCGCCGCTTTGGCCTGATGACATTGTTTGATGCCAAAGAAATGTCGACGCACAGATTGCTGAAAAATATTGGTATTGAACCTTTGGGCAATGAACTTTCGGGAGATTTCCTGTCGCACTGTTTTAAGGGTAAGAAAACCAACCTGAAGGCCGGCCTGCTTGACCAGAAAAATATTGCCGGGCTGGGCAATATATATGTGTGTGAAGCGCTTTACCGCAGCCATCTTTCACCCTTGCGCCAGGCCTCCACACTATGCAGAAACCGTGAACGCGCTGACGCGCTGGCTTCGGCCATTCGCACCGTGTTAAGCGATGCCATAAAGGCTGGTGGCTCAAGCCTGAATGATTATGTGCAGACCAATGGCGAGTTGGGATATTTTCAGCATACGTTTGACGTTTACGGGCGCGAGGGTGAGGAATGCAGGCGCGATGATTGCTCAGGCGAGATCAAAAGAATAGTGCAAAGCGGTCGATCGAGTTTCTATTGCCCGAAATGCCAGAGATAACGTGTAAGACCTATCCCAAATTACGGTTGCACCAAAAAGCGTTCCATGAACCTATAGCCATAGAAAAAGAGGATTTTAGCCATGGCGTATGACAATATTATCGTGAAAACCGAGGGCCGGGTGGGGCAGATTACATTAAATCGTCCCAAGGCTCTCAATGCGTTGAGCAGCGCCCTGATTGGCGAGCTCAATGAGGCACTGGAAAAATTTGAAGCTGATGAGACGATTGGCTGCATTGTCATAACCGGAAGCGAAAAAGCCTTTGCCGCTGGCGCCGATATCAAGGAAATGCAGTCAAAATCCTATATGGATGTCTATCTGGGCGACTTTTTGACCTCGTGGGACAGCGTCAGCCGGGCACGAAAGCCGGTCATTGCAGCTGTGGCCGGGTATGCATTGGGCGGCGGCTGTGAGCTTGCCATGATGTGTGATTTCATTCTGGCAGCCGATACGGCAAAATTCGGACAGCCAGAAGTCTCCTTGGGCGTGATGCCCGGTGTGGGCGGAACCCAGCGTCTGACAAGGTTCGTGGGCAAGTCAAAAGCCATGGAAATGAACCTTACCGGCCGTATGATGGATGCGGAAGAAGCAGAAAGATCAGGGCTGGTTTCACGCGTGGTTCCGGCGGATCAATTGCTTGATGAGGCTATGAAAGTCGCGGCGAAAATTGCTGATTTTTCATTACCGGCAATTATGATGATCAAGGAATCTACAAATAAAGCTTATGAAACAACGCTTTATGAAGGTGTCCGGTTTGAGCGACGGCTGTTTCAATCGATGTTTGCCACTGACGACCAAAAGGAGGGCATGCAGGCGTTTATTGACAAACGCAGCCCGCAATTTAAAAATAAATAGGCAAAATTTAAGCATTCGCCAATTTTAGGCAATTACATCTGTTGACGTGGACAAAAACCATGGGTATAACCCCGCGCAGAGATGTGGTTTTTGTAAAAAAATTCCCGCTCGCGCCCATTTGGCAACCTTGAGACAATGTTGGCTCCTTAAGACAGTGTTGGCTCAAGACAGTGTTGATCCAGATGTGCTTTTAGAAATTTTGTGATAACTAGATTAGGACTTGATGAGTAGCTCATGGCAAACACATCATCAGCAAAAAAAGCTATTCGTAAACTGGCCCGGCGCACAGACGTAAATCGCTCTCGCCGCAGCCGGATCAAAACCTACCTGCGTAAAGTTGAAGAAGCTATCGCAAGTGGAGACAAGACAGCTGCTGTTGCAGCGTTTGCTGCTGCCGAGCCCGAACTGGTTCGTGGTGCCCAAAAAGGCATTTTTCACAAAAATACCGCAGCGCGGAAAGTTTCGCGGCTGTCAAAGCGTATCCAGGCTATTTCCGCTTAAAAAGTAAAACCCGACGTATGTTTGGGAGCAGGCTGCAATTTGCCTGACGGCCGATTATTGCAAATTTTCACTGACATCACAAAGTGTTGTAAATAATACTCAAATTTAGCTATCCGGCTTTTGGCGGAGCGGCATCGTTCGTGCGTCAAATTTAGCCAAACTGTGGTATTTTGAGCATATTGGAACGACCTGGTTCAAAACCGCAGATCAACACATTCATCCGTGTACTGATAATAAAATAAGTTTCTTTCAGAGAATCAAAGCGTTAGCAGGCCTTTGCCCAAATCAGAACGCCTGGTAAAAGGTCAGGACTCTGATGTTATGAAAAAAAATCGCAGAATCGAGCCGAAAAAACAT
>CAZJUF010000268.1:0-4495 GCA_964549055.1 uncultured Hyphomicrobiales bacterium
GTGAAGCCAGCACGTTGCTGGAATTTTTTACATCGCAACATGGCCGTCATCTGGGACTGGTGAGGGGCGGGCGCTCGCAGCGTATGCGCAGCCAGTTGCAGCCGGGAAACCGGCTCATTGCTACCTGGCGTGCACGTTTGCCCGAACACCTGGGTGCGTTCACAATTGAGCCGGTCAAGCTGCGAGCAGCAGTTTTAATGGACCATCCTTTGAGGTTGGCGGCACTTTCATCGCTGTGTGCGTTGAGTGGTCTCATTCCTGAGCGTGAACCTCACGAACAACTCCATGACGCCTTTGAAATCGTCATTGATGCACTGGAAAACGACGATGTCTGGCCTGCCCTGATGATCAGGTGGGAGCTGGGGTTGCTCGAAGAACTGGGTTTCGGCCTTGATCTGAAATCCTGTGCCGCCACCGGCAGCCACGAAAACCTGATTTACGTTTCACCAAAATCGGGCAGGGCGGTGAGCGCTGATGCAGGTCAACCATACAAAAGTAAAATGCTGGTTCTGCCAGCTTTTCTAACCGCGCAGCCCCACGGCAATGAAATAACCAAACACGACATTGCCGAAGGTTTCCGTCTTACCGGCTATTTCCTCCAGCAACACATATACAACCCGCGGCGCACAAAATTCCCCGAACCGCGAACGAGATTGCAGGCCAAGTTTCAAAAGGCAGCTGCATGACCGGGCAGGTAAAAGTCTCTCATACAATTTGTTCGAAATGGACATTTAGCGCCTATCTTTCAGGCGGCACCCAGTCGCTCTCGACAGACTTTCTTCGGCTTAGACGTAGAACCAGACCAACTGACACTCCGACACTGATGGCCACTGTCAGATCGACAACAACAGTAAGCACGAGGGTGAGTATCAACAACGCCTTATCACTTGCCGGTGCTTTTGCATGTTCCAGCCATTTATGCGGCTCACTCATATTCCAGGCCGTAATAACCAGTAATGCTGCAAGCGTTGGCATGGCCAAATAGCCGGCCATTGGGGCTGCAAGCAGCATTACCAACAAGATTACGAGTGCGTGAACGATACCTGCAACCGGTGTCTTTCCACCTGCTTTGACGTTGGTTGCTGTTCGTGCAATTGCACCGGTTGCGGGCAGACCGGTGAAAAGTGCCGAGGCTATGTTTGCAACTCCTTGTGCCGTCAATTCAGCATTTGGCCGGTGTTGGCCTTTTATCATCCGATCGGCAACCATGGCGGACAGAAGAGATTCAACGGCTGCGAGAAAAGCAATGACGATAGCGGATGGGAAAAGCTCGACAATCCGCGTGATAGACAGATCGGGAAGACTGGGCATTGGGAGTTGGCTGGGGAGCGTGCCAAAACGCGATCCCAGAGTATCAACCGGAAGCTGCAACAGGGCCACCAGAGCAGAGCCAATAGCAACAGCTACGATAAGCCCGGGAAAACGCGGAGCAAGACGCCGTAAAAGCACAATTAAAACAAGTGTTATGACTGCAATGACCAATGCCTGAGAGTTTAGTGTGTCAATGGCCTGCCAAAGTACGGTGATTTTCTCAAAAAATTCGGCTGGAAGTTTTTCAACTCTTAATCCGAAAAAATCCTTGAGCTGGCTTGTTGCAATGATGATACCGATACCGATTGTAAATCCATTGACAACCGCTTCAGGTATAAAGGCAATCAGACGACCGGCACGAAAATAGCCGGCAACAAGCAGGATTATACCGGCCATGAATGTTGCCAAAACCAGGCCATCATATCCGTATTGTGCGATAACGCCGAACACAACGACAATAAAGGCCCCTGTCGGTCCGCCAATTTGTACACGACTGCCGCCAAGTAACGAAATCATGAAGCCGCCTATGATAGCGGTTACTATTCCCTTTGCGGGGTCGGCACCCGAGGCTATGGCGATAGCGATACTAAGCGGTAGCGCTACCATGGCCACAGTCACACCTGCGACCAGGTCGGCTGCAAATAGCGACCAACTGTAGCATTTAAGGGTTGTGAGAATTTTTGGCTGACGCATACTGGCTATTAAGGTGGGATCGCAGAAAATTGGCGGGTTTCAAATTATGTAATACTAGGGACATATCAATTGGCAAGAAATTAATTCCACCCGCTACCAGCCATTGTTGCAATTCAGCCCGAAATCACGCTGAGCCAAAGAGATTGCAGCAGCAAAAACAGGTAAACCATATGAATGATCTTCAAAAATACCAAATTTACGTTGATGGAAATTGGTGCGACCCGAGTTCAGGCAAATACTTCGAAAGCCAGAACCCATATCTTGGCAAGCCGTGGGCGGCAATCCCGGCATGTAGCGAAGACGATGTGAACCGCGCTGTTGAGGCTGCTTCAAACGCCTTTGAAAATGGTGAATGGGCGAATATGACGGCAACGGCGCGGGGACGGCTGATGCGCAAGCTGGCGGCGTTGATTGAAGAAAACGCGAGGTCACTGGCCGAGACCGAAGTGCGCGATAATGGCAAGCTGATTGCGGAAATGGGCGGGCAGACGGCTTATATTCCTGAATGGTATTATTATTACGCCGGTCTGGCTGACAAGATAGAAGGTGCGGTTATTCCCACCGACAAGCCTGATACCTTCAATTACACGTTGCGCGAACCTGTGGGCGTGTGCGCGATGATTGTTGCGTGGAATTCGCCGTTGATGCTGCTGACATGGAAGCTTGCCCCAGCTCTTGCTGCGGGCTGCACGGCTGTCATCAAACCTTCTGAATATACCTCTGCATCCACTCTTGAGTTGATGAAGCTGGTGGATCAGGCCGGGTTTCCACCGGGTGTTATCAATGTTGTCACCGGGGCAGCTGACGTCGGTGAAGCGCTGGTGCGCCATCCCAAGGTGGCCAAGATCGCCTTCACCGGCGGTGAATTTGGCGGCATTAAAGTCTATGAGGCAGCCGCTGCCGGACTAAAGCCGGTGACGCTGGAGTTGGGCGGTAAATCTCCCAACATCGTGTTTGAAGATGCCAATCTGGACAATGCGGTCAAGGGGGCGATTTCCGGTATTTTTGCGGCCACCGGCCAGACCTGTATCGCCGGGTCAAGATTGCTGGTGCAGGAAACAATCTATGATGAGTTTGTTGAAAAGCTGGTGAGCTTTGCTGCCACCGCGCGGCTGGGAGACCCCAGTGATAAAGATACACAAGTTGGCCCGGTGACGACACCGGGGCAGTATGAAAAAATACTGAGCTATATTGATATTGCTAAAAAAGAGGGAGCCGAATGCCTGCTCGGTGGTGGTCCAGCTCAAGGACCGGAAGGAGCGGGCGAATGGTTTGTGCAGCCCACTATTTTCGGCAATGTCACCAATGATATGAGAATTGCCCAGGAAGAGGTTTTCGGACCCGTCCTGTCGATCATCAAGTTCAAGGACGATGAAGAGGCAATCTCAATCGCCAACGACATTATGTATGGTCTGGCTGCCGGCGTATGGACACAAAACCTCGCCCGCGCCACCATCATGGCCAAACGCCTCAAGGCAGGTATCGTGTGGATCAATACCTATCGCGCCGTCAGCTTCACCACACCGTTTGGCGGCTACAAACGCTCGGGCCTGGGGCGCGAAAACGGCCAGGAAGCCATCAACGAATATCTGCACACAAAAAGCGTGTGGATTTCTACCGCCACCGATACGCCCAATCCGTTTGTGATGCGGTAATTGTAAAATACTACGACCGCATTTTGGCACCCTTGGGGTCATACAGCGGTTGAGCGGTGACAGTAGCGGGATAGAACTCGCCGTTGATTTCGACCTCAAGCGTTGTGCCGTCTGCGGCCAGTTCTGGCGGTACGTATCCCATCGCCATGGATTTATCTACGTGATGGGCATATCCGCCTGAGGAGATATAACCAACGCAATTGCCATCCTTGAGAATGGCTTCATCATTGACGACGTCGATATCGCTGGTTTCGATCACCATTGTGACCAGTTGTTTTGAAGGGCCTTTTTCTTTTTCGGCTAATGTTGCCTCTTTACCGATAAAGTCTTTTTTCCAGTCGATGAACATATCAAGACCTGATTCGATCGCGGTAAAATCGGGGCGGAAATCTAACGTCCATGCGCCCCAGTTTTTCTCTAACCGCAGCGACATCAAGGCGCGGGCGCCATACCATTTGAGACCGAGGTCGGCACCTGCTGCTTCAATTTCCTCATAGAGTTTGAGTTGAAATTGTGGTGCGCAGTAAATCTCAAAACCCAGTTCACCGGAAAATGAAACCCGCGCCAGAATTGCCGGTATGCCACCAACGAAAGTGCGCCTGATATCCATGAATTTCATGCCGTCATTACGGGTAATCCGGGCCAGCAGGTCTCGTGATCTGGGGCCGGAAATGGCAATGCCGTGATACTCATCCGAGCGATTACGGTAGGTAACATCATGGTCGCCTAAATGCTGCTCGAACCAGCGCCGGTGCATTTCCTGGGCGGCACCTGAGCCAATCAGCATAAATGTTTCTTCATCGATGCAGGAAATCGTCAGATCACCATATAGCTTG
>CAZJUF010000269.1:0-4490 GCA_964549055.1 uncultured Hyphomicrobiales bacterium
CCGATCCCATCGCCAGCTTCCGCGCCGACGTTGGCAATCGCCCCTCGCCTGCCGGCCGCAACCAGTTAAGATGCGACGAGATTATTATGATCGACTGGCTGTCCAACATCAGTGCCACGGTAAAATTGCGCTTGCAGGCGCACGAGAATGTGTTTGTTGATCATCTGTGTTTTGTCAAAGGTTCCCAGGGATGGAAAATCGTTGCCAAAACCTGGCACCTCGAAAGCACAGCGAAGATTGTAACCATGGACTGAATGAGCTTAGCCAGACATTCTGTCTGCTGCATTGACCAGGGCATCAATCACGCTTTCAAGCATTCCCGCCTGGGCTTCATCAACAAGGCCGCCATCGTCGTTAAAAGCCTGAAAGCCCGAGCCAATGGCAAGCTGTTTGGGGATGACGGTGACACTGAGATTGCCTAACATCATGCGCAAGGATACCAGCCCGCGCAAGCCGCCAAGGCCACCGGGCGACGTTGCGGCAAGCGCTGCAATCTTGCCAGAATAGGCGATCAAAGATGGTTCATTTGCTTCGCCGACGCGTGATATCCAGTCCAGTGAATTTTTCAACAATGGTGAAAACGAGCTGTTGTATTCAGGCGAGGCAATAAAGAAACCATCATGGTCAATGAACAGTTGTTTGAGCCGTCTGGCATTTTCAGGCAGGCCTTTTTCATCTTCCAGATCACCATCGTACAGCGGCATTTCAAAATCTTTCAGGTCGATGAAAGTTACGTCAGCGCCTTTTTCCCGAGCCAGCCCGGCCGCCAGCTTTGCGAGCTTTTTATTGGTTGAGTCCTTGCGCGCACTGCCGGCAAAAAACAGTAATCTAGCCATGATTTTATTCCTTTTGTTTTATGAATTAATGTGTCTGCGGCACGTCGATGATGACGACTTCGCCCGCTTCAATTGCTTTTAGGGTAATTGTGTCGACGCCGGTGATTTCCGCACCATCGCCTTTTTTCATGAGGAGGCCTTCTACTTCAATCTGACCTTCTGACACCAGCAGATAGGCTTGCGTATGGATCGGGTGTTGCACTTTGGATCCTGTTTCCAGGCGACCACCGTAAATTGCGGCATCCTGATCAATGTAAAGAGCGCCTGCCTCTTTGTCCTGGGTTCGGCCCGATACCAGCAACGTCAGCGATGTCTGTACCGGAGTTTGCGGAAATTCACGAGCGCCCCACGCCGGTTCAAGGCCCTTGTTACGCGGGTGTATCCAGATCTGATACAGATTGGTGTCTTCGCTTTCGAGATTGAACTCGGAATGATAAATCCCGGTTCCCGCACTCATCACCTGCACGTTTCCAGCTTGCGTACGGCCCTGATTGCCTTGTGAATCACGATGGGTAATAGCCCCTTTGCGCACATAGGTAATGATCTCCATGTCTTTGTGGGGATGGGTGTCAAAGCCCGTGCCCGCCTTGATAATATCATCATTGATCACCCGCAAGGGGCCAAACCCCATGCGGTCGCGATTGCGATATTCGGCAAAGCTGAAGTGAAAATGGGCATCAAGCCAGCCCAGATCATTGCGGCCGAGCGCTTCATAGGGATAATGCCTGATCATTCCAAACTCCTCTGTTTCAGGATACGCAATTCGATAATTGATAGATACATACGATATTTAATTTGGTAATATGGCAAAATCGAATTTCATTAATTCCATTTGATTGACAATTAACATGGACCATCTGTCGCGCATTGATATCTTCATAGAAGTGGTAAAACACGCAAGCTTTGCCGGGGCGGCGCGCAAGCTCGGGCTTACCAGTTCAGCTGTTTCCAAACAAATCCAGAACCTTGAACATGATTTACAGACCAGACTTTTAAACCGGACCACGCGCAGCGTATCGCTAACCGAAGAAGGGGCGATATATTTTGAGCGCGCAGGCCGGGCGATGGAGGATCTGGCCGAGGCCGAGGAGCAGATACACGAGTTAAAATCATGCCCGCGCGGCACCTTGAAAATTGGCATACCTTTGGGCATCGGCGTAAAATACCTGAAAAAAAGCATCGCCACCTTTGCCCGGCAATACCCGCAAGTGACCCTGGATTTGAGGTTTGATGACCGCCTGGTCAATATTGCCGAAGAGGGTTTTGACCTGGTTATCAGAATTGGCGCATTGCAGGATTCTTCCCTGATTGCCCGGCGTCTGGCCTCATGCCCGACGTATATGTGCGCGAGCCCGGACTATATCGAACGCCATGGCGCGCCTGAGCACCCCGATGATTTGCTCAAACACAATGTACTGGCCTACACCAGAAATCAGGCACCACACGAATGGCGCTACAAAGCAAAAACCGGTGAAGTCGGACACACAAAACTGAATGGTACTTTCAGGTGTGACACCGGAGAAATGTTGCGCGAAGCAGCCCTTGAAGGTGTCGGCATAACGTCTTTGCCGATATTCTATGTGGCGGAAGATTTTAAAAGCGGCGCTTTGACATGCATTCTGCCAGACTACACCGCCTGGCCCCAACGCGACATCCACGCCGTCTTCATGCCCAACCGCTACCTCTCAACCCGCCTGCGCCTGTTCATCGACCACATGGCACAAGCGTGCAGGCAATTGCCGTGGGAGGTGGAAGATTGAGGGTGGAGTGCTGTGGAGAGAAACTTCGAACAGACCAAGTTGATTTGGTTATCATTATCCCGGCATCGTGCGAATGTTATATATGTTCATACACACTGGGCATTCCATCCCAGGTTTTCCCCTTAAATATACGCCCAGTACGTTTCTTGTTTACGCCCCCCCATTGTTTGAAAAAGAAATGAACATCATAAGACCCACATTGTTCGAAAATCTCATCAACCCACTCAATTTCTAGTGGTCTAGATTTTGGCCCTGACTCACCCCCAACAATCGCCCAATGAATTTTGGATAAATTCATCTTACCAACTGACCCAATCAGTGGTTCAAATGAGATAAATCTAACGGTAGCTCTACAACGCTTTAGCTCTGCAATTCGGTGAACAACTCGCTCATCTTCCACTGATGTTCCAAGCCAGACATTCCTTAAAGCATGCTTGTTTCGTCGGCGCAGGAATTGCTCCATGCGATTTGGTTGTTTGGTTAAAATTTGGAACGTGTGTAGCTTGGCTTGCTCCATAATATTCCAAACGCGCTCTACATACTCAAATGGCACACTGTCTTGGAACAAATCCGACATGGAATTAACAAAGACAAGCTTGGGTTTTTTCCATGTCAGCGGAATATTCAAGGTGTGCTCAAGAAGGTGAGTTGTTCCCGTCCAAACAGAGCGGTTACCGCTTTTTCGCGTTGTATCTTTATAGGAAGGATGCTCCATAGCCTGAAGGCGCGCAGCCATTCGCATAGCATAACAATTGGTGCAGCCCGCAGAAAGTACCCGACAGCCTGAAACTGGATTCCAAGTAGCATCAGTCCACTCTATGTCAGACAATCCGGCCATATTTTCGATCCGTTGCTTTAACTGCTGCCTTGGACAATCGATTTGCCAACGTTCTGGCTTTTGGCGACTCATTTCCCCAAGCGAATAACAGATAAAATGATGGGTATGTAAGTTTCCCTAGCGGAATCATCTCATCCATGACGCCGCCTTTAAATACACCTTTTAAACGTTTGATCATAAATAGTGCCGCACTTTCCGGTGTAACGATCTTTTCGTGGGTCACACGCTTCTCAAAAAAATCTGGTTGTTTTGAAGGTTCAAGAAATGCATTCTTCCATGCATCGGTTCCAAACAATCTGGTAATGGAGGGTTCATGTGTATCATCTACCGTGCCATCTTTCGAAATCTGGCGGAACACACCTAATCCAGCAGGAAACAAATACCAGAGGTCAAGTGCTTTGGTCGCCGCAATGGCTTCAATAGTTCTCCACTCCACTTGGTTTCCAAAAGGATCAAGTAGTATGACACCTCTTTGGAAACGCCACTGCTCAGACTTGCAAAGCTGTTGAACGAGATCATTAGCATCACCAACACGATGAGTCACGCGATCAGAATTAGGGCTATCCTTAAATTTGAACTTTAACGCATTGATGCATTCCTTACTTTTATCAATGAAAAAATAACGGTCAAAAGGAGGGTCAACTTGCAACGCGCGGTCTGCAGAACCAGCGATGACCGTTTTCACATCATCATCGAAAAGGCCGTCTTTATGCTCCGCAATCGGTATTTCGCCACTGCCAGCAAAGCCATCAATGTAGATGGTTTGAAATTTCTGTTTGCTGAGCGCCTTCTGATACATTGCGAGGTATTCCCCTATGACATCAAGCTTACGACCAGTTGATTTCGTGCTGCCAAATCTTTTTTGAACCACACCACACCTCCGAACAAATAGGGAACATTATACTCTATTTTGCCATCGACGCAACCAGTACCAATTAAAATTTTACTCCTAATGACATGAACACTATCTGACTGCTAAAGGCCAGAAGGATGCATCGGGAGAGCGCCAGCGTCTCCCTTGCCATGATGGCGTTGTCTGACAACACACATCTTGCG
>CAZJUF010000270.1:0-4482 GCA_964549055.1 uncultured Hyphomicrobiales bacterium
GCCATGACCCCGGCAAGCGAATTTGCCACCGCCATGCCCAGATCATTGTGACAATGGGTGGAAAAGATAACGCTATCGGCACCGGGCACTCTGTCGCGCAACATTTCCAGCAGCGCTATATATTCCTCCGGCATGGTGTAGCCCACGGTGTCGGGAATATTGATTGTGGTAGCCCCTGCCTTGATTGCCGCTTCGACACAGCGGCACAGGAAATCATGCTCGGTGCGCGTGCCATCCTCGGCAGACCACTCAACGTTATCGGTATATTTGCGTGCGCGTGTAACACTGGACACCACTTTTTCCAGAACCTGTTCAGGTTCCATCTGCAATTTATATTTCATATGCAACGGGCTGGTGGCCAGGAACGTATGAATACGTGATTGCTTTGCGTCCACCAGAGCATCTGCGGCGCGATCAATATCGTTGTTTGATGCGCGCGCCAGCCCGCACACCACAGAATTTTTAACGATTTTGGAGATTTCCGATACCGCTTCAAAATCACCGTTGGAAGCAATGGGAAATCCGGCTTCGATAATATCCACACCCATCTCATCGAGCAGGCTTGCCACTTTCAGTTTTTCTTCCAACGACATTGATGCGCCGGGAGATTGCTCACCGTCACGCAATGTGGTGTCGAAAATCACCACGCGTTCTTTGTCGGTGCTGTTCGAATTTTGATTTTCTTTAACTGTCATTTTCCTGATCCTTCATGGAACCGCCGTTTAAGCGGATAGCTGTTTTTAAATTTTGCTAAATCTCCCCTAAACACGTGCTCTTAATATCGGAGCAGCTACTGCCTAGGGGCTGATAAGGAGTAGGAGTTCAATCTGCAGGCCAGAAATTGGCGCATCATTCAACGAAGGCGTTGCACACAAATCGGTAGATTGGCAGGCATAAGCTGCAATCGACTGTTCTATGATGTTGTGCGTGGTCATGGTTTAAAACTGCTCAAAACGCCGTTGGTGATCACCCATACTAGCGCAGGTTTGAATTTTTGTAAATTCTGCTGTGCAAATATTAATCTTAACTTAATCCCGTCGATTTGAATCAACAAAGGGCGGTCAAATTCTGTCACCAATTTCAAATATATCCAGCACATTGTTGCCGTATTTGGCAGGTTAACCTATGCTACTTACTTTAAAATCCGATCAATCGACAAACTTTATCTACATTGAGGAGAAAACAATTATGTTGAAACGACTTATTTTAGCAGGCGTAGCCTCTGTCTTCATCATTACAACCGCACAAGCTGGCAGTTGTCCTTTGAAAATGGCGAAAATTGATGCAGCCCTGCCCGCCAAAATGTCCGACTTAAGTGGCAGTAATATTGCCAAAGTCAAAGCCTTGCGCGCCGAAGGCGGGGCCAAACACAAATCCGGCGATCATGCCGGTTCTGTCGCTGCGCTGAATAAAGCAATAAAAATTATGGGACTTTACTAGACCTATATCATCACCGGCTGTGCATTTATTTTGGTAGAATTCACAGTCGGTGACTGAAATATTTTTTATATTTCAATCTCGCCTGAGGCTACGAACACAACATTGCCCGCCACCCTGATTTCCTCAAAACCAGCTTTTGTTCTGTCCGCTTCAAGCAGCAACTGACTTGGCCGCCCCATGTCATAGCCCTGTTCAATACGCCAGCTGTGCCCACCTTCTGCCAGATTTTCAAAATCAGCAATTTGCTCTGGAAACATGGCAACAGCAGATCCTGTCGCGGGATCTTCCAGTATCCCGCCGGAAGGTGCAAACATCCGCACCGAAAAATCTGTATTCCTGTCAACACCACCACGCGTATAAGCGACCATCGACTTTGCCCCAACCAACGCTTTAGCCTCGCCAAATGCAGGGTATGAGACTTTTATTCCCGACAGTGCCTTGAGACTTTTTACCGGCACGAACAATCGCGGCGCATTGCCAGCAGACATAACGGCCTGAGCTGTATGAGAATCAAATCCTATATCATCCATGGTCAAAGACAAAGCCCTGGAGATCAGGGAATGATCAAGGTTGCGGGCGATAATTTCCGGCACACCGGGAGCAACAAACTGAGCTGAAAACTGACCCTTTGAAACTTGAACGCAAACCGGGACAAGTCCTGCCAGTTCTTCAAGTCTGATTTCAGTTTCAAAATCTTTCTCTTGTCCATACAGCAATAAAGCAAGCAAACAAGCACAGCCAACTGTTGGGTGACCGGCAAATTGCATTTCGCGCTGTGGTGTAAAAATACGCACCCGTGCGGTATTTTCATCATTTTCCGGGCGCAAGACAAAAACCGTTTCACTCAAATTAAACTCGCGGGCAACACATTGCATTTGATCGCCGCACAGCCCATCTGCTCCCAGCACAACAGCTAAAGGATTACCGCCAAAACGCACATTGGTAAAAACATCACACGTGTGAAAAGTATATTTCATCTTGTTTACTCCAAATATATTTCTCTTTTGAGCGAGCATAACAAAAAGGCCCGCTTAAAAAAGCGGGCCTTTGAACCAGTTTTCAGAGTTCATTGCTGAACGGAAATCAGTTCTTTTCCTTGTCCACCAGTGCACCGGCAGAAATCCATGGCATCATCGCGCGCAGGCGTTCCCCCACTTCTTCAATCGGATGCGCGTCATTGACCCGGCGTGTGGCCTTGAACTTGGGCTGGCCCGCTTTACATTCGCGGATCCATTCAGAGGTAAAGGCACCGGTCTGGATGTCTTTGAGAATTCGCCGCATTTCGGCTTTGGTCTCATCGGTCACCAGACGCGGACCGGAGTGATATTCACCAAATTCAGCTGTATTGGAAATTGAATAATTCATGTTGGCAATACCACCTTCATAAATCAGATCAACAATCAGTTTAACTTCGTGCAGGCATTCGAAATAAGCCATTTCAGGCGCATAGCCCGCTTCAACCAGAGTTTCGAACCCGGCGCGGATTAACTCCACCAGACCGCCACACAGGACCGCTTGCTCGCCAAACAGGTCGGTTTCGCATTCTTCCTTGAAGGTGGTCTCGATGATACCCGAACGCCCACCGCCGATGGCTGAAGCATAGGCCACAGCAATATCCTGGGCATTGCCTGAGGCATCCTGATCAATCGCCACCAGACAGGGTACACCACCGCCTTTTTGATATTCACCGCGCACCGTATGGCCCGGTCCTTTGGGGGCAATCATGATGACATCGATAGTGGACGGCGCTTCGATCAGTTTAAAATGGATGCTCAACCCATGAGCAAAGGCAATGGCTGCACCTGGCTTGATGTTGGGCTCTATGTGATCGGTCCAGATTTCCGCCTGCAATTCATCGGGTGCCGCCATCATCATGACATCCGCCCATTTGGCAGCGTCTGCCACATTCATAACCTTGAGGCCCGCAGCTTCAACCTTTTTGGCAGTGGCCGAGCCTTCGCGCAACGCCACCACAATTTCTTTTACGCCACTGTCTTTGAGGTTTAATGCATGGGCATGGCCTTGCGAGCCAAAACCGACAATACAAATTTTCTTGGCTTTGATGAGATTTAGATCTGCATCGGTATCATAATAAACGCGCATTCCTGTATCCTTTTTAAATAAAGTCGTGATTTTGAATTTCTGTCTGCAAGATTTAAGTGGCTTCTTTGCCGCGCATAATCGAGGCTACACCCGTACGGGCAACTTCGACCAGCCCCAACGGCACCATAAGTTCAATAAACTGGGCTATCTTGTTGCTTCTGCCGGTAATTTCAAAGACAAAATGTTCGACCGTTGCATCAATTACCGTCGCCCTGAATGCATCGGCCAGACGCAAGGCCTCGACCCGGTTATCGCCCCGGCCAGCAACCTTGATCAGCGCCAGTTCGCGCTCCAGCGGCGGTCCCATGACGGTGAGGTCAATAACGCTGCGCACCGGCACCAGACGTCCCAGCTGGCTTTTGATCTGCTCAATAATGCGTGGCGTCCCCGTCGTCACGACCGTTATGCGCGACAGATGTTTTTGATGCTCGGTTTCAGACACCGTAAGGCTGTCAATATTATACCCCCGGCCAGAAAACAGCCCAACCACACGGGCGAGAACTCCGGGTTCATTATCAACAAGAACGGAAAGTGTATGACTTTCGATTTTTTGAGAGTGCAGCATAATTAAACCAGAACCTTGCCTTTTTCGGAAACACTGCCTTCAACATCGTCAGGCCCCATCAACATTTCATTGTGTGCAGCACCTGAGGGTATCATCGGAAAACAGTTTTCATTTTTCTCAACCAGACAATCGAAAATCACCGGCCGGTCAACCGAAATCATTTCCTTGATGGCATCATCCAGCTCATCAGGTTTTTCTGTGCGAATGCCAACACCGCCAAAGGCTTCGGCGAGTTTGACAAAATCCGGCAGGGCTTCGGAATAACTTTCGGAATAGCGCCCGCCATGCAGCAATTCCTGCCACTGGCGGATCATGCCCATATAGCGGTTATTCAAAATAAACACCTTGATTGGCAGGCGATATTGTATCGCCGT
>CAZJUF010000271.1:0-4478 GCA_964549055.1 uncultured Hyphomicrobiales bacterium
CAGGCAGCAGGGCATGAACTGTGAGCTCTGGATACCGGCTTTCGCCGGTATGACGGGTTCGAATCACACTATTTTGGCTGTGATTTCCCGCGCAAATTACCCCAATAGGCCAATCGCTTTTCAATTTCACGTTCAAAACCACGCGAAACCGGCTGGTAAAAATCTTGCCGGCCTATTTCTGCCGGAAAATAATCCTGCCCGGAGAACCCTTCCGGCGTATCATGGTCATAAATATAACCTGCACCATAGCCCTGCTCTTTCATCAACTTTGTCGGTGCATTCAATATTTCCGCAGGCGGTGGATGCGCACCACCGGTTTTGGCCGTTTTCATCGCCGCTTTAAAGGCTGTGTATAGCCGGTTGGATTTGGGTGCGGTTGCGAGATAAACCGTCGCCTGAGCCAGCGCCAGTTCACCCTCAGGACTGCCGAGAAAATCATAGGCGTCTTTGGCAGCATTAGCCTGGACGAGAGCTTGCGGGTCAGCCAGTCCGATGTCTTCAACCGCCATGCGCACCAGCCGGCGGGCAATAAACAACGGCCCCTCACCGCCAACTAACATTCGCGCCAGCCAGTACAAGGCCGCATCAGGGTCTGAGCCGCGAATGGACTTATGTAAAGCCGAGATAATATTGTAATGCTCATCGCGCGATTTATCATAAAGTGGTGCGCGGCGTTGAATAAGGTTTACAAGTTTCTCAGCCGATATTTCCTCCTCGCCGGGTACAGAAATAAACACCTGCTCCACCAGCGTCAGAAGATAACGCCCATCACCATCAGCCAGAGAGATCAAAGTCTCGCGGGCATTTTCATCAAGCGGCAGTTTTCGTTGCTCATGGGCCTCTGCCCGCTCCAGCAGAACTGACAGGGCATCTGCATCCAGCCGTTTCAGTGTCAACACCTGCGCCCGCGACAACAACGCCCCGTTAAGCTCAAACGAGGGGTTTTCAGTAGTTGCCCCGATCAGAACAATCGTGCCTTCTTCCATATGCGGCAAAAAGCCATCCTGTTGCGCCCGGTTAAAGCGATGGATTTCATCAATGAACAATAAGGTGCCACGACCCTCCTCGCGTCTGGCACGCGCTGCATCAAAAATTTTGCGTAAATCCTGAACACCGGAAAATATCGCCGACATCTGCTCAAAGTGAGTGTCACTCTCTTGGGCAATCAGGCGCGCAATGGTGGTTTTGCCGGTCCCCGGCGGCCCCCACAAAATCAGCGAAGTAAAGCGTTTGGCGTCAATCATCGCCTTCAGCGGCCCGTCACTCCCAAGCAAATGCTCCTGACCGATAACATCTTCCAGTGATTGCGGCCTTAAGCGATCCGCCAGCGGGCGTGGCGCATTTTTATCGAGACCGGCTGCTTCAAACAGCGATGCCACCGCTCAGTTACCTATGCGCCAGTTAAACACTTTTGGCCCGCGCTGCACGGTTATCTCCCAATAACTGAAAGGTTTCTTCAAAAGCTTCACCAGCCCCCTTACGCCGGCAACTTCGGTCCCTTGTACAGCGGTTATGATGTCACCACGCTTGAGCCCATAGCGTCCGGCCAGGGTACGCCGGGAATCGACAATCACAACCCCGCGCCTGGTGGTCATTTTCAGCTGCATCTCTTCTGTTACCGCAGGCGAAAGATTGGCTACCTTAACCTGGGAAAGCGGATGGTTGCCCCTCAGCCGCGTTAATCTCGCCGGCGGATCTTCTGGCGGGGATATCAATCTGATGCGCGATGATCTAATTTTGCCACGGCGCTGGAATTTAACATCCACTTTTCGGCCAATTCTCAAGGTGGCAAAACGAAAATTAAATTCTGTTGGCGCAAATACATCATAGCCATTAATCGATAAAATGATGTCACCGCGTTTCAGGCCGGCTTTTGCAGCAGGTCCTAGGGGATAAATATTGCCGACCAGAACGCCCGCCGGTTTGTCGAGGCCGAAAGATTCGGCAAGTTCTGGCGTCAGTTGCAACAATTGCGCGCCCAGCCACGGCCGCTTGACACGTTTGCCAACCCGTGCCGCCTCAACCACCGACCGCACCATATTGGCCGGGATGGCAAACCCGATACCGTTTGAGCCACCGCTGCGTGAGAATATCGCGGTGTTGATACCCACAAGTTCACCATTCACATCAATCAAAGCCCCGCCGGAATTACCCGGATTGATAGCGGCATCGGTTTGTATGAAAAACTGGTAGTTGGTAATGCCCACTTGTGTGCGGGCCAGAGCTGAAACAATGCCACTGGTCACCGTTTGCCCAACCCCAAAGGGATTGCCGATTGCCAGCACCAGATCGCCGACTTCAAGTTCGTCGGAATTCTGGAATTTAATAAACGGCAGTTTTTTATCGCTGGTATCGATTTTTAAAATAGCAAGGTCGGTTTTTTCATCAGCGAGAATGATGCGGGCAGAAAATTCGCGACGATCCGCCAGCACCACCTGAATTTCAGTACCGCCTTTAACCACGTGATTATTGGTAACAACAATGCCATCGGCACTGACGATAACGCCTGAACCAAGTGATTTTTCCACCCGCGCGCGTGGTAAACCCTGGTTTTGACCAAAAAAACGTCGAAAAATCGGATCATCAAGAAAAGGCGATGAGCGCCGCTTGATGACGCGCTTGGAAAACACATTGACGACAGCGGGAGCCGCTTTTTTGACTATGGGAGCAAATGACAGCTGAACCTGAACTGACGAACCGGGAACCGTCTTTTGCGCCTGAACCGGAGCGGTGCTGAAAATCAACAGCAGGCTAAACCCAATGAGCTTCAAAATCGAGATCATGATACAGGACCTTTTTTCAACCATCCTTTGATATAGCGATTGAAACCGCGCTCGCCAACCAGCAATAGCTCTCATACATCACAAAAAAACGGCAGACCTGCAACAGGCTGCCGTTTTTTAAAATCATTGACGGGTAGAAAAAGTTTTATGCCGCAGCACTTGCCGCTTCTGTTGGCACATCATCATCCATCATAACCGGACCGGAATCCTTACCCTTGGCTTCGGGATCGCGGTCAACAAATTCGATAACAGCCATCGGCGCACTGTCACCAAAGCGGAAACCAGCTTTCATGATGCGGGTATAACCGCCATTGCGCTCGGAATAACGCGCACCAAGCGTATCAAACAGCTTGGACACCATGTCCTTGTCCTGCAGACGGCTAAGCGCCTGTCGACGGGCGTGCAGATCACCGCGTTTGCCCAATGTAATCAGCTTTTCGACGATCGGACGCAACTCTTTTGCCTTGGGCAAGGTTGTTACAATCTGCTCGTGCTTAATCAACGCAGCCGCCATGTTCTTGAACATCGCCTTGCGGTGACTTGCTGTCCGGTTGAGCTTTCTGTGCGCTTTACCGTGTCGCATATTCTTAAGTCTCCAATTTAACGCTTATACACCGATACAGGATTAATCCCGCACCGCTATCTAACAGTTTTAATAATGATCTTCAAACCGTTTGGCCAGATCTTCAATGTTTTCGGGCGGCCAGTTCGGCACTTCCATACCCAGGTGCAGACCCATCTGGGCCAGAACTTCCTTGATTTCGTTCAAGGACTTGCGGCCAAAGTTAGGTGTGCGCAGCATTTCGGCTTCGCTCTTTTGTATGAGATCGCCGATATAGACGATATTGTCGTTCTTCAGGCAATTGGCTGAACGCACGGACAATTCAAGTTCATCAACCTTTTTAAGCAGGGCTGCATTAAACTCAAGCTCAGGACCTTTTTCTTCAACGACTTCGGCTTTAGGCTCTTCGAAGTTGACGAAAATCTGCAATTGATCCTGCAAAATTCTGGCTGAAAAAGCGACGGCATCTTCCGGCGTCACCGAGCCATCAGTTTCAATCTGCATGGTCAGCTTGTCATAATCAAGAACCTGGCCCTCACGGGTGTTTTCAACCTTGTAGGAAACCTTGGTAACCGGGCTGTAAAGACTGTCGACAGGAATAAGACCAATCGGTGCATCTTCCGGGCGGTTACGTTCAGCAGGAACATATCCCTTGCCGGTGTTTACTGTGAACTCCATGCGGATATCTGTTTTTTCGTCCAGAGTGCATAGAACGTGTTCAGGATTGAGAATTTCCACGTCCGCTGTTTCTTCGATATCACCAGCGGTCACCACACCAGGGCCTTCTTTATGCAGGATAACCCGGCGCGGGCCTTCCACATGCATGCGAACGGCAATTTCCTTGATGTTGAGAACGACGTCTGTGATATCCTCGCGAACGCCTGAAATTGTCGAGAATTCGTGGAGAACACCATCAATCTGGACCGAGTTGACAGCCGCGCCCTGAAGCGACGACAACAACACGCGACGCAGCGCATTACCAAGTGTTAGACCAAACCCTCTTTCCAGGGGTTCGGCAACCACCGTACCCAGGCGCTGACCGTCATGTCCAGCGCTGATGTCCAGTTTGGTCGGTTTGATAAGCTCTTGCCAATTCTTATGAATCACCTTGGGAACCTCTATCCTGCAAAGCT
>CAZJUF010000272.1:0-4456 GCA_964549055.1 uncultured Hyphomicrobiales bacterium
ACAAAGCTTATGTTGGCCGCGCAATTTTTGCCGGTCTTGGCATCAATATGGTCAAGGGTGTCGGAGACCCGGAGCAGGTGGCCGAGGCACTTGAAGCTGAAAACATCGATGACATTGCCAATATTGGTGGACGGATGTTCCGGTATTTTGCCGAGCAGACAAAAAGCGACCTCAAGGCGCTGGCAGCCTGCATGCGTTCGTCGCGGCAGAAGATCACACCAGAACAACTGGCAAGCATAGAGGCTCGGGTTTTGGTGGCGGTGGGGACGGATGATGCAATTGGCGGGTCAGCTGCTGAACTCTCAGCGCTTATTCCCAAAGGCCAGGCGCTGGATATTCCCGGTCGCGATCATATGAAGGCTGTGGGCGACAAGATTTTTAAACAGGGCGTGGTTGATTTTTTGACCCGGGAAAGCCAATGAACAGGCCGGTGGTGCAAACGTCGATGAAACGCGCGTCATTTACCGGTTTTGAGGGCAACGTAATTGCTGCCGATCAATGGCCGGGCGAGGGGCTGTGTCCTATTTTGCTGGCACCAGGTGGCGGACAAACCCGCCATGCCTGGGGTGGTACCGGCAAGCGGCTGGCGCAGCTTGGCTATTCTGTCACCTCTATTGATCAACGCGGTCATGGCGAGAGCGAGTGGCCGGCAAGCGGTGATTATTCCTATTCAGCCTTTGCCAAAGATTTTGTTTGTGTCGCCCAGCAACTGAAATCCACCACCGGCCATGCACCGGTCGCTATTGGTGCGTCTTTAGGTGGCATCGCTGGATTGTGCGCCCAGGGGAGAGTTTCAACCGCTTTGTCGGGGCTGGTTCTGGTTGACATCACGCCAAGTGTGAAAGTTGCCGGGGTGGAAAAAATCCTCAGCTTTATGGCGGCAAACATTGAAGAGGGTTTTGCTACTCTGGAAGACGCATCAGACGTTATTGCCAAATATCTGCCCAATCGCACGCGCCCTAAAAACCTGGATGGACTGGCAAAAAACCTGCGCCTTGATGAAGACGGGCGCTATCGCTGGCACTGGGACCCGCGTTTTCTCGATAACCGCCAGTCGGGCAAACATCAGCGTGAGGATCTGCAGGCCGAAATGATTGCAGCGGCAAAAAGCCTTGCCATTCCCACCTTGCTGGTGCGGGGAAAATCAAGTGAACTGGTCAGTGAAGACAACGTCGCCGAGTTTCGCGAGTTGGTACCGCAGGCGGAATTCATTGATGTAACGGACGCCAGTCACATGGTTGCGGGGGATCGCAATGACCGGTTCAGTGATGCTGTTGAAGGCTTTGTTCAACGGAATTTTACCAAAAAGCAGATACGGTAAAAGTCAAATAAATTCAGCAAAACAATACTTTATGTGAAATTTTTGAGAAAATGATTCTTTTGCCGGTTCGAAACCGTGATTGAGAAAATTGGGATGTTTGCCTTGTTCGTGTTATATTGTGGCAAATGCTGGAACTCAAGGTGTGCTTGAGTATCTATGGAAAACGTAATCAAAGAGGGTCTGGCGGCTAAAAACCTTCGGATTTGACATTTAAAATGACACAGCCCGTTACGCGCGTTCGCGCACAGGTATTGGATAGTTGTGACCCGGTGTGGTCACGCATTACAGCAGAAGCTGAAGAAGTTGTTTCGCGTGAGCCGGAACTGTCAAGTTTCGTCTTTACGACCGTGCTCAATCATAACAAGCTCGAAGATGCGATTAGTTTGCGGCTGGCGCAATTGTTAGGCACGGCTGACGTTGGCGCCTTGCAGCTGCGTACGGTTTTTTGTGAAGCGCTTGAGGCCGACAGTGATATTGGTGCGGCCATTCGCGCCGATATTGTCGCTATTAATGATCGCGACCCGGCGTGCCATCGCTATCTTGCACCGGTGTTGTATTTCAAGGGTTTTCATGCGGTACAGACCTCGCGCATTACCAACTGGTTGTGGCGGCAGGGGCGGCAGGATTTTGCCACCTATATTCAAAGTCGCGCGTCAGCCGGTTTTGGCGTCGATATCCATCCCGGTGCCAGCGTTGGTCGTGGCATTATGATTGATCATGCCACCGGTGTGGTGATTGGCGAAACCGCTGTTGTAGAAGACGATGTCTCCATTCTCCATGGTGTGACACTCGGTGGTACCGGCAAGGAAGGCGGCGACCGCCATCCCAAGGTGCGCCGTGGCGTATTGCTCGGGGCGGGCGCGATTATTCTGGGAAATATTGAAGTAGGAGAATGTGCCAAGGTTGCCTCTGGCAGTGTTGTCCTGCACGACGTGCCCGCCAACCGCACGGTGGCTGGTGTACCGGCAAAAGTTGTGGGCTATTCAGGCTGCGATGAACCGGCGCGCAAAATGGATCACATGATAGAAGAAACCAGCACCGACTAGGGCCGGTTTTTGACACCACCTTAAATCAACGAACTGGCCTGTGTGTATGTAAACACACAGGCCATTGCTTTTGTTGACATCACCCTTGCGATATATAAAAACAATAGATATCACACTGCGGCAAACCCAATGATTTACTCAGGAGAAAACAAGTGAAGCCCGAAGATATTCTGAAAGTGGAGAAATACCTGCGTTCCCTGTTCAGGCTGGATATTATCGAGGTGCGCCAGCGCCCGCAGAAAGGTGATTCTGCCGAGGTTTATATCGGCGATGAGTTTATCGGCGTGGTATATGCAGATGACGATGATGACGACGATGAACAGTCGTATTCGTTCCAGATGGCAATTCTGGGATTTGATTTGCAGTAAGCGGTGCAATGGTTTCGGCTCTGTATTATCCTGCGGCAATTGAGCCAGATCAAAGCGGCAGAGGCTGATAGGTTTTAGCAAGTTTGTAACATCAATCTTCATTGAGGTTTTAGACATGGCCTACCAAACAATACTTGCATTTTTGAGTGAAGAAAAAAGCGCTGAACGGGTGCTGGCAGCGGCAATATCGCTGGCAAACAAGAGCGATGCCCATTTAATCGGCCTTCATGTGGCACCGGTTTATCATGTGTATGCCACCGTTGCGGTGGATTTTTCCGCAGAAATCCTTGACGCCCAGAGTAATGCACTGGAAATAGAAGCGCATGGATTAAAGAAAATATTCGAAAAAATGACGGGAGAAAACACCGTCAAACGCGAATGGCGCAGTATTCAGGTCAATTCCGCTCTTGTGTCGGAAGCTGTGGTCAATCATGCGCGCAGCGCCGATGTGGTTGTCGCAGCACAACGTGATCCCGACAAGGATGATATCGATGTCACGCGCGTTCTCGAGCAATTGCTGATTGATAGCGGGCGGCCAGTGCTGATGGTGCCTTATGCAGGAGATCATGTTGACTTTGGCAAAAACATTACACTTGCCTGGAATGCCAGTCGTGAATCCGCCCGGGCTTGTGCAGCCGCTTTGCCGTTGCTTAAGATGGCGGAAAAGGTGACCGTTTTGTGGGTTAATCCGCAATCTGAAAATGGCGATACAATGGATGTTCCCGGCAGTGAAATTGCCAAGTATCTGTCGCGGCACGGCATCAGCGCTGAAATCGATAACTCCAGAACCAGATTGCCTGAAGTCGGTGATGAAATTCTGTCACGCGTTTCTGACAATGGCAGTGATCTTTTGGTGATGGGGGCTTATGGCCATTCGCGGTTGCGCGAGCTGGTGTTCGGTGGTGCCAGCCGCCACATCCTCAAGAATATGACCGTGCCGGTTTTGATGAGCAACTAACGTCAAGGCTTGCGTCAGGGCAAATCATGGTGCTCGCGCCAGGTTTGCCTTAGACGCTCACCTTCGCCATTGAAATATTCACCGGCAGGCTCGAAATTCTGCAGGCGGTCAATACGGAAGTGTCTGAAGTCCGCGCGTAGCTCACACCAGGCGACCAGTATTATGACGTCAATGTAATACAGGATTGCCAATGGCAGGACAGTGCGCTGGGTGTGGTTTTCCTCAGCGTCAATGTAAGCAAGATGCAATTTTTCCTCATCACGAATAGCGCGGCGCAGACAGTTGATCTCAATCGTTGATGCGGGAATGGCATTCCAGCCCGACACATGAAGGGTTTCTTCGGCGAATAGTGATTTGTCTTTGTCTGGCATCACATCGTTGATTTTTGCTGCAACCTGCTGAGCAGCGCGTTGCAGGCCGGTATCACCGGTGCGCCGCAACAAGGCCAGACCAACGACAATCGCCTCAATTTCAACAGAACTGAACGCCAGCGGCGGCATGTCAAACCCCGGCCGCATAATATAACCGACACCGGCTTCGCCATCGATGGGAACACGCATGGATTGCAAGGCTGCAATATCGCGATACGCGGTGCGTTTTGATACGCCAAGCGCCTCCCCAATCTCTTGAGCTGTTATCGGTTTGGCAGCGCTTCTGAGCAATTGAATAACTTCATACATGCGCAAGGGTCGGCTCATCAATTTCATCCTTTGCAAGCACGTTACACCACCACTACTGCCAGCTAGTTGTCAGCAGGGTGATG
>CAZJUF010000273.1:0-4455 GCA_964549055.1 uncultured Hyphomicrobiales bacterium
CAGCGGCCATGGTTCTTGATAGCGGTGTTGCTGACATGGATACCCTTTATGATGCGACAAAACCGATTAAGGTTGGTGGCTTCAAAATCGATGATTTCAAGGGTAAGAAACGCAAGTTGTCGGTTCCTGAAGTTTTTATTTATTCGTCCAACATTGGTGCTGCAAAAATGGCATTGGAAATGGGCATCGAACGCCATCAGGAGTTTTTGCGGCGTCTGGGTCTGCTGGATCGTCTGGTTACCGAACTGCCGGAAAACCGCAAGCCCCTGTTGCCGAGGGATTGGAAGCCAGTCAATTCCATGACAATTTCTTTTGGCCATGGTTTGTCAATTGCGCCAATTCAAATGGCTTCTGCCGCCGCTGCCCTGATGAATGGTGGCCGATTGATTACACCAACATTCCTGCGCCGGTCTTCAGTTGCCGCTTTTCAGATTTCCAAACAGGTGGTTAAGCCTAAAACCAGTCGGCAGATGCGCGAACTCATGCGTTTGAACGTTGTGCGGGGAACAGGAAAGAAGGCCGATGTGCCCGGTTATATGGTTGGCGGAAAAACCGGTACGGGCGAAAAGGTGGTGAATGGCAGATACAAGGATGGTTTTCTGCTCAATACGTTTTTGAGTGCTTTTCCCACTGATGCGCCGCAATATGTGATGCTGGTTATGATTGATGAACCTCAACCGACAAAGGATACTTTCGGCTTTGCAACCGCTGGGTGGAATGCAGCGCCGACAACGGGTAAAATCATCAGACGGATTGCTCCCATGCTGGGCGTTTTGCCGCGCGGTGAGCAACTCAATCCTTTTGGTGATCCGGTTATGGTATCTTATTAAGGCGAAAAGTATTATGGAGCTTGCCGCACTTGCTGGTCGCGACTTGAAGGTGTCAGATGACCGGGCAACTCTCGATATTTCAGGCCTGACGGCAGACAGTCGTGAAGTGCAACCCGGGTTTTTGTTTGCAGCTTTGCCGGGCGTGCAGTTTGATGGCGCGAAATTTATACCAGATGCAATAAGTTGCGGAGCTGTCGCCGTCTTGATGTCTGTGGAGCATGATGGTGCTGCGGACTGGAATGTACCTGTCTTGCAGGTTAACAATCCGCGCTCAGAGCTGGCGAAGATGGCCGCGCGGTTTTATGATCGCCAACCTGAAACAATAGTAGCCGTTACCGGCACCAACGGCAAAACATCGGTGGCAGCATTTGTGCGCGAAATCTGGGTACAATTGGGGTTAAAGTCCGCCAGCCTCGGTACTGTTGGTCTGGTGACGCCCGACCACACAATTCCTCTGCAACACACAACCCCCGAACCCGTTGGCCTGCACAGAATGCTTAAACAAGTGGCAGAAGAGGGCATTGAGCATCTCGCCTTTGAAGCATCCAGTCACGGGCTGGCGCAAAACCGTGTTGACGGTGTGCGGATTAAAGCTGCAGCGTTTACCAACCTCAGTCGCGACCATCTTGATTATCATGCAAATTTTGAAGAATATCTCGGCGAAAAACTTAAACTTTTTTCAGACATTCTCCCAGGCGATGGCTGTGTAATTGTTAATGCTGACAGTGAAGACGGCGCGCGCGTTATCGACGTTGCCAGACAGCGTGATCTAAAACTTATGACCTTCGGTGAGGCGGGGGCAGACTTAAAACTGCTGGCGCACCAGCGCGATGGCTATGGCCAGAAAATTGTTGTTGGTGCTGAAGGTCAGGAATTTGCACTTGATTTTCCACTTGTCGGCGATTTTCAGGTGTCGAACGCCTTGTGTGCGGCAGCACTGGTAATGGCGACAGGCTATAAAGCAAAGGAGGTTTTGCCCTTGCTTGAGCGTCTGCAAGGGGCAAAGGGCCGTCTTGATCTTGTTGGTCATCACGAAAGCGGTGCTGCGATTTTTGTCGATTATTCCCACACTCCCACAGCCCTTAAAGTAGCACTTGAAACCTTGCGGCCATACGTTCAATCAAAGCTTGTGGTGGTGTTTGGTGCCGGTGGGGACCGCGACAAGGGCAAGCGGCCGCAAATGGGAAAAATCGCCGTAGAATATGCAGATATTGCAATTGTTACAGATGACAACCCGAGAAACGAAGACCCCGCGCAAATCCGGCGTGAAATCCTTAAATCTGCTCCAGGAGCCATGGAAATTGGTGACAGGGGTGCAGCGATAGCCTATGGCATTGGGCAATTGAAGCAAGGTGATATTCTGCTGGTGGCCGGCAAGGGCCATGAGTCCGGGCAGATTGTGGGAAATCAAGTGTTGCCGTTTAGTGATCATGATGTCGTCCAGGCATGTTTGATTGAGGAAAAACAATCGTGAAACCGGACATTCTCTGGCAAGTTTCAGATGCCATTTTGGCTATGGAAGCGCAAGGTTCTCGCGTGTCTGAGGGTGCCATCCGCGGCATTTCCATTGATAGCCGTACAGTGCAGGAAGATGATCTGTTTTTTGCCATTCTTGGTGATCAACTCGATGGTCATGGTTATGTTGAAAAAGCACTCGCACAAGGTGCGTGCGCAGCCGTGGTGTCCAGACCGGTTGACGGTGTTGATCCTGAAAAACTGCTAAGCGTTGAGGACACTCTGGAAGCTCTCAACAAGCTGGGAATAGCGGCCCGAGCAAGAAATGCCGCCAAGGTAATCGCCATTACCGGCAGTGTCGGCAAAACCGGTACCAAGGAAGCCTTGCGTCTGGCGCTGGAAAAAAGCGGCTCGGTTCATGCCGCGGTTGCCTCGTTCAACAATCACTGGGGGGTGCCGCTGACGTTGGCGCGGTGGCCGCAAAAATGTGATTTCGCTATCTTTGAAATCGGCATGAACCATGCAAATGAGATCACACCGCTGGTTAAAATGGTGCGCCCGCATATTGCCATCATCACCAATGTGGCACCGGTACATCTGATGTATTTTTCATCTGTCGATGAGATAGCCAAAGCCAAGGCGGAGATATTTGTCGGTCTTGAACCCGGTGGTACGGCTATTTTAAACCGCGACAATCCCTATTATGACTACCTGGTTGACGCAGCGCGCCAGGCCGGTGTTGCGGAAATTATAAGCGTTGGTGAACATAAAGACGCGAATGTTCGGTTGGTCAATTGTGATCTTTATGGGGATAAATCCAGCGTTTTGGTGGATTTAATGGGTCAATCGATAACATATGACGTCGGTGCGCCGGGCAAGCATCTGGTTGTTAATTCCCTTGGTGTGCTGGCAGCGGTTAAAGCAGTTGGCGGTAATGTGACGCTGGCCGCGGCTGCTTTGCAGGACTGGAAGGCACCGGTGGGGCGGGGCGCACAACACCGTTTGAAGGTTGGGGAAGATTTTGCTGTTTTGATAGATGAAACATTTAATGCCAATCCCACCTCCATGCGCGCAGCACTTGCCACGCTGGCCCGTGTCAGGCCTCACGGCAATGGCCGCAAAATCGCCGTTATTGGCGATATGCTTGAGCTGGGTGAAATTTCAAAAGATGCGCACCGTGAGCTGCTGCAACCGCTTCTCGATGCCAAAGTTGATCAGATCTTTGCCTCAGGTGCGAATATGAGGTTTTTGTGGGATGATATTCCAGCAGATCTCAAGGGTGCATATGCGCCCGATGCCATCAGTCTGGAGCAAAATCTGATTGACGCTGTTCAACCGGGTGACGTCGTTATGATCAAAGGGTCCAAGGGATCTAAACTGGGACCGCTTGTAGACGCTTTGTTGACGTATTTCAGGTAGTTATATTTTTGTTAAGGTTAAGAAAGTGAGACCTCAGGAGAGCCATGCTTTATTATTTAATGCTTGAATTGTCTGACCAGGTGCCGGCGCTGAATGTTTTCAGATATATTACCTTTCGCACCGGCGGGGCTACGATTACGGCACTGCTGATGGTGTTTTTGTTCGGCCCATGGATTATCAAGGCCCTGAAAGTACGCCAGGGCAAGGGCCAGCCTATTCGCGAAGACGGACCAAAGCGCCACCTGATCGAAAAACAGGGTACGCCGACAATGGGTGGCCTGATGATCCTGTTTGGCATTGCTACCGCCACGTTGCTGTGGGGCAATCTGTCCAATATCTATGTCTGGGTCGTGCTTGGTGTGACGCTTGCCTTTGGCACTATCGGTCTTTATGACGATTATCTCAAAGTCACCCGTTCAACATCCAACGGGTTTTCAGGCCGGGTAAAATTTTTATTTGAAGCCATCGTGGCAATGATCGCGGTCTATCTGATTATGCAGGCGGGCGACCAGCCTTTCTCTTCTTCTTTGACGTTTCCTTTCTTTAAAAATTTCATTGTTGATCTTGGCTGGTTTTTCATTCTGTTTGGTGCCTTTGTGATTGTTGGCTCGGGCAATTCGGTAAATCTGACCGATGGCCTTGATGGCCTGGCAATTGTGCCGGTTATGATTGCATCAGCCAGTTTTGGCGTGATTGCCTATCTTACCGGTAACGCAATTTTCGCTGATTACCTGCAAATCCATTATGTCGC
>CAZJUF010000274.1:0-4421 GCA_964549055.1 uncultured Hyphomicrobiales bacterium
CAGGCATTACGGGCGATCGCCTGGCAGGGGCGGTTTTTGGTGGTTGGTTTTGCCGCCGGTGAAATTCCGAAAATCCCTCTCAATCTCACGTTGCTGAAGGGTTGCCAGATCGTTGGTGTTTTCTGGGGAGCCTTCGCCAAGCGCTGCCCGCAGGCAGAACAGGCCAATATGGCGCAGATATTGCGATGGGTGCAGGAAGGCAAGCTCAATCCCCATATTCATCGCGAATATACACTTGACCAAACAGCAGACGCCTTGCAAGCCCTGGCAAACCGTGAAGTCAAAGGCAAAGCTGTTATTATCCCTGATGCGTGATAATTTCTAAAAGCTCAAACGTCATTCTCGGCCAGTTGTTTTATTGTCGAACTGGCTTGGGATTTATGCGCGTCTGTTATGTGACCGGCAACGATGCCAATGGCGGCGGTTAAAACTGTGGCATCGTCGGAAAAACCCAAACCGATGATGAAATCGGGGATAAGGTCGGCAGGCAGGATGAAATATGCCAGGGCAGCCAGCAAGATTGCCCGTACCCGCACCGGGGTTTCCGGGTCAATTGAGCAATAATAGGCTGACAGGAGTTCAGGAGCAAAAGGAATTAAACCGGCTACTCTGCCGAATTTTCTCCAAAAACTCTTTTTGACGGTTTTTTGATTTTTCTCAAAAACCACAGGAAGCTGGTACTTATTAACGTTTGTATCGGATGTGAAATTATTATTTCCCGTATCCTCCATTGCCCAACTCCTGATTTTGCATAAAATTCTGTCCCCCCTCTAATTGGTGGTTTAAACCATAGACTGCAAGAGGTATTAAACCTTATGAAGTTTGACGTATCCGTCGCCCACAGCAAGGAGCTGGTATGAATTTAGATGAAATAGGAAGTGCCGTGGTCACCGGTGGTGCCTCGGGACTGGGAGCCGCAACAGCCACAGCGCTCGCCCGGCATGGTGTCAAAGTCGCCTTGTTTGATCTTGATGAGGACAAGGGAAATGCGGTGGCTAAGGAAATTGGCGGTCTTTACTGCAACGTTGACGTGACCAATGAGGAAAGCGTTGACGACGGGCTGGCGGAGGCGCGCAAGCGACATGGGCAGGAACGCCTGCTGGTCAATTGCGCCGGTATTGTCACTGGCTCGCGCACAGCGGGCAGGTCGCGTGAAACCGGGGAAACATGGGCGCATGATCTTGCCGCTTTTACAAAGGTGATCACCATTAATCTCATTGGCAGTTTTCACATGAGTTCAAAGTGTGCCGCAGGCATGATGGAACTTGATGTGGTGTCGCCTGATTGTGGTCGCGGCGTCATTGTCAGCACGTCGTCAATAGCCGCTGTTGACGGACAGATCGGGCAAACGGCTTATGCCGCCTCCAAAGGCGGTGTTGCCAGCCTCACCCTGCCAATGGCGCGTGATCTGGCGCGCGAAGGTATCCGCGTTATGAGTATAATGCCGGGATTGTTTCACACACCAATGTTTGATGGCCTTGCTGAAGAGGTGCAAGAAGCTTTAGGGGCGGGAGTTCCTTTTCCGCAGCGTTTGGGAAACCCGAAGGAATTTGCTTCTCTGGTGCTTCATATTATCGATAATGATATGCTCAACGGTGAAAACATTCGTCTTGATGGTGCTTTGCGACTGGCACCAAAATAACATTCGTTTTCAATCCAAAAACCTCTTTGCAGTCTTGTCCATAAATTTCGCCAGCTTAATGTCGAGTTCGGTAAGTCCGCTGGCATCATGAGTGGTCAGTCTTACATCGAGGGTCGAATAGACATTGAACCATTCGGGGTGATGGTTGAGTTTTTCAGCTTGCAGGGCAACTTGTGTCATAAAACCAAAAGCCTGATTAAAGTTGCTGAATTTGAATTGGCGTGAGGTCGCATCGCCGTCTTGCGCCAACGCCCACTGCGGGACCTGCTTTAAGGCGGCGCTACGCTCAGCAGCACTCAATCTGGAGGCCATGATCAACTCCTGAAACTGATTAAGGACACGGGTTTGAATAGATCAGATGAATGTCTTCAATCGCCTGTTGCAGCTCTGGCGTGAGGTCGAGGTTTTGACTGTCGATATTGTTTTTCAGTTGCGCCATAGTGGTTGCGCCGAAAATATTTGACGTGAGAAACGGTCGTGTGGTGACGAACTGCAAGGCCAGCTGGGCGGGATCGATATTGTGGTCTCGGGCAAGTTTGACATAAGCGGCAATCGCTGCTTCCGCGTTGGGTGTTTCGTACCTGTCGATACGATTAAACAATTCTTTGCGCGATCCTTTCGGTAGCGATCCATTTAGATACTTACCCGTTAAAACACCTTGACCCAGAGGTGAGTAAGCCAAAAGACCGACATCTTCGCGGTGCGCAATCTCTGATAATCCGGTTTCGAAGCTCCGGTTGAGGAGATTATAGCTATTCTGAATTGACTGGACCCGTGGAAAATTATTTATCTCGCTTTCCCTGAGGTAACTCATGGTGCCCCAGGGAGTTTCGTTTGATATGCCCACGTGCCGGATCTTTCCTGCCTTAACCAGATCCGCCAGAGCGGACAACGTCTCATTGATTGAGCAGGCTTCGCCTTGCTTGTGCACATAAGACAGGCCTTTGAAAAGCTGCATGGGGCGATCAGGCCAATGGATTTGATAAAGATCTATGTAATCGGTTTGCAGTCGTCGCAGGCTTTTATCAACGGCTTCATTTATGTTGTCGGCGTTCAATACGGCTTTTTCTCCGCTGTTGCGAAACCAGGTATTGTCGGAAGCGCCGACGACTTTGGTGGCCAGGATGATTTTATCGCGATTTTTTCGGTTGGCGAACCAGGTGCCGATGATCTCCTCGGTGCGGCCATAGGTCTCAGCTTTGGGGGGGATGGCGTAGAGCTCGGCGGTATCGAAGAAATTTATGCCGTGGGCGAGCGCATAATCCATCTGCTCATGGCCTTGGCGCTCGGTGTTCTGCTGGCCCCAGGTCATGGTGCCCAGGCATAAGGCGCTGACATTAATGTCGGTGCGTCCCAATTGACGATATTCCATTTATGTTCCTTTGGAGATTATCCCGTACTTGATCTATGGTTTCTTCTGGCGAAATCGATCGCTGTTGTTCAGCAGTTCTTCTACTTTTGGTAAAATGTTGCGGACGATTATCTCAACTCCGGCAGCGGTGGGGTGGATGCCATCGGATTGATTCAGCGAAGGGATAGCGGCCACATCTTTAAGAAAGAACGGATAAAACACCAGGTTGTATTTTTTTGCAAGATCGGGAAATATGGCATTGTAGGATTTGCCGTAATCCGGCCCGAGATTTGGCGGCGCCAGCATACCGGTCAGCAGCACATCGATTTTTCGTTGTTTAAGGCGGATTATTATATTCTCTAAAGATGTGCGCGTTGAGTTGGGAGATATCGCGCGCAAAGCGTCGTTGGCACCTAATTCAATGATGACGCCATCAACATTCTCGCCAAGAGACCAGTCCAGCCGGGCAAGACCACCAGCGGCGGTGTCGCCGGAAACGCCTGCATTTTGTACGGTAACGTTATAACCTTTATTTCCCAATATTTTTTCTAGTTGTGCAGGGAAACTCTTTGAACCTTTCAGGCCATAACCCGCAGTCAGACTATCTCCCAGGGCGGCCAGTTGATAGGTGTCCTGGCTGGCGGAGGCCGTCATTATTCCGAGGCCAGAACCCAACCAAAGGCAGGAAAAAAAACCAAGGGAATAGATAAATCGTGATTTGAATTTAAGCTTCAGTGTGACATATCGAATGAACATGATGAAAAATATGGCGGCTGACCCAAAGGATTGCAAGGTAGTGGAAAAAAATAACAATTTAATGATACGTCTGCAAGCCGTGGAACTCACCTTGACCAGTCTGGCGGGGCCGGTGAATATTCTCAAAGGCATAGATATTGAAATTCAACAAGGTGAAACTGTTGGCCTGGTGGGGTCTTCGGGCTCGGGCAAATCCAGCTTACTGTCAGTGATTGCCGGTCTTGAGGCTCCCACCGGTGGTGCGGTCGAGATTGCCGGGCGCTCGCTGGCTAATCTTGACGAAGATGAACTCGCCCTCATGAGGGGGGAGCACATCGGCATTGTGTTTCAATCCTTCCACCTTATTCCGACCATGACGGCGCTGGAAAATGTTGCTGTTCCACTGGAGTTGAGCGGGCAGAAAAATGCGCGCCGGCGTGCGCGTGAAGAGTTGAAGCTGGTTGGCCTGGCCGATCGTGTGGAGCATTATCCCGGACAATTGTCCGGGGGCGAACAGCAGCGCGTGGCAATTGCGCGCGCTGTGGTGTGCGGCGTACCCATTTTGCTTGCTGATGAGCCTACGGGTAATCTTGATGACCAAAACAGCGCCCATGTCATCGACCTTCTGTTCTCGCTGCAGGCTGAGCGCAACACTACCTTGTTGATGGTCACCCATGATGCCCGCATCGCGGC
>CAZJUF010000275.1:0-4405 GCA_964549055.1 uncultured Hyphomicrobiales bacterium
TTCCTCAAGCAGGGCGAAAAACGCAACAATTACAAGGTGCGATTGTGGAGCAAGGCTATTGGCGCGCAGATTGCCCTGTTCCCCAATCTTAATGCAGAAGATAAAGTCTGGGGACCCTTGCTGCGCGATGTGCGCTTCAGGCGCGCCTTGTCTCTGGCTGTCAATCGTCGCGAAATAAACCAGGTGATTTATTACGGGCTGGCCAACGAAAGCGCCAATACCATGCTGCCCGGATTTCCCCTGTACAAGCCGGAATATCAAAATGCCTGGACGCAGTTTGATCTTAAAGCGGCCAACAAGCTGCTGGATGACATCGGATTGACCAAACGCAACGACAACAATCTGCGACTGTTACCCGATGGCACACCAGCCCAACTGGTGGTTGAGACTGCCGGTGAGGATACCGAACAGACTGACGTTTTAGAATTAATCCGCGACAGCTGGGCCAAAATCGGCATCGAGCTTTTCACCCGGGCGTCTCAGCGCGATGTTTTTCGCGCCCGCATTCAATCGGGACAGACATTGATGTCAGTGTGGTCAGGCATCGAAAATGCCATTGCCAACCCAAACATGAGCCCGACCGAATTTGCGCCCACATCCGGTGAGCAGCTCCAGTGGCCTTTATGGGGCAGATACGTTCAAAGTGGCGGCAAATCCGGCCAGGAAATTACGGATCCCCTGGCCCAAAAGCTCCTCGATCTCTATCAATCCTGGCGCGTTGCAGACGATGAAGAAGACCGCACTGAAATTTGGCACAAGATGTTGAAAATTTCCGCCGAGCAGGTTTATTCGATTGGTATCGTCAACCATACCCAGCAGCCGGTTGTTGTCGCCAACAAGTTGAGGAATGTCCCCGTCAAGGGCATTTACACCTGGGAGCCGGGCGCTTATTTTGGCCAGTATATGATGGGAACTTTCTGGATTGAGGGGGCAGCCAAATGATGTTGCGGTATATTATCGGCCGAGTTTTGATAATGATCCCGACATTGTTGGTGATCAGCGCTTTGGTATTCCTGATTATTGAACTTCCCCCCGGGGATTATATCGAGAGCTATATTGCTGAATTAAAAGCGCAGGGCGAATCTGTTGATCTTGCCCAGATTGAATTCCTGAGAACCGAATATGGTTTCGACAAGCCTTTGATCGAGCGTTATCTGTTCTGGCTCTGGGGAATTTTGCACGGTGATTTTGGCTATTCGTTCGAGTATCGCCTGCCGGTAAGCGAAGTTGTCGGCGACAGGATGTTCCTGACCATTCTGGTTTCCTTCACCACCATTATTTTCACCTGGGCCCTGGCTTTTCCAATCGGTATTTATTCCGCAACTCACCAGTATAGCTGGGGTGATTATGGTCTCACTTTTATTGGTCTTTTAGGCTTGGCCACGCCTAATTTTCTGCTGGCTCTGGTGATGATTTACTTTGCCAACCTGTGGTTTGGCACCTCCATCGGCGGCCTTATGGATGTCGAATATCTCAATCAGCCGATGAGCTGGGACAAGGCAATATCAATTCTCGAACACTTGTGGATTCCGGTGATCGTCATCGGCACCTCGGGAACAGCCGCCATGATCAGACGCCTTCGGGCCAACCTCCTCGATGAGTTGCAAAAGCAATATGTCGTCACCGCCCGGGCCAAGGGCGTGCCGCCAATCAGAGCATTGCTGAAATACCCGTTACGCTCGGCACTGAACTTCTTTATTGCCGACATTGGCTCGATGTTACCGGCGATGATCTCAGGTGCCGAGATTGTTGCGGTGGTGCTGTCGCTGGAGACCACCGGCCCGGTATTGATTGCTGCGTTGCAAAGTCAGGATATGTATCTGGCGGGATCGTTTTTGATCTTTCTGGCTTCACTGACCGTCTTTGGCGTATTAATATCCGATATTGCACTCGCCTTTCTTGATCCAAGAATAAGGCTGCAGGGAGGAGCTACCAAATGACCGACACTCCCCTGCCGCCAGAAGGTGCGCCCATTGGCCATTATGTCAATCCGGCGCCGTTTGATCCCCACTCCATTGAAAAACTGACCCCGGCGCAGGAGCGTCTTTATCTTGCGTCACAATGGAAATTGATGTGGTGGAAGTTCAAGCGTCACCGTGTCGCTGTTGCTTCTGCCATATTTTTGGCGCTGATGTATCTGGCCATTTTTATCAGTGAGTTCCTGGCACCTTATGACCTGCAAAGCCGCAATGTCGATGCTATTTTCATGCCGCCGCAATCAATCCATCTGTTTGACAAGGGCAAATTCGTCGGTCCGTTTGTTTATGGTACCAACTACCGATTAAACATGGAAAATCTGAAACGCGAGTATAGTGAAAATCGCGATGAGGTTTACCCGCTGCGGTTTTTCTGTCGCGGCGATAAATACGACTATTGGCTTGGCGGTTCTTCCAATTTGCATCTGGTCTGCGCATCAGAAAACAGCACCATGTTCCTGCTTGGCACTGACCGGCTCGGGCGCGATGTGTTGTCACGCATTATCATCGGATCGCGCATATCGCTGACAATCGGCCTGCTCGGTATCTTTATTTCCTTTACCCTTGGCATCATCATCGGTGGCATGGCCGGATATTATGGCGGGCTGCTCGACCTTTTGGTCCAACGGGTAATCGAGGTGTTGCAGTCGATACCCTCGATCCCTTTGTGGTTGGCACTGGCCGCCATCATACCGATTACCTGGAGCCCCATTCTGGTTTATTTCGGTATTACCGTCATTCTCGGCCTGCTGGACTGGACCGGGCTGGCGCGCGCCGTGCGCTCCAAGTTGTTATCGTTGCGTGAAGAAGACTATGTGGTTTCAGCCCAGCTTATGGGGGCTACTCCCAGCCGAATTATAGGACGCCACCTGGTGCCCGGTTTTATGAGCCATCTCATTGCGTCGGCTACAATTTCCATTCCGACAATGGTTTTGGGTGAAACCGCTCTTTCCTTTCTCGGGCTTGGCTTGAGGCCGCCTATAACCAGTTGGGGGGTATTGCTGGCAGAAGCGCAGAATATTTCCGTTGTCGCGCTTTATCCGTGGCTGATGTTTCCCGTAGTTCCGGTAATCCTGACCATCCTTGCCTTCAATTTCTTTGGCGACGGTCTCAGAGATGCAGCAGACCCTTACAAATAAGACGGAGCAATTTTACACGAAAAAGCAAAAGCGCAGAAAGTTGATAGAAATTCCCGACCGGTCACAATGGTGTGTACACGGTCGAATTTGCGGCAACTTTAATTGAAATGCGGCATAGTCTTACCATCTGAGCCTGGTGATTATGCGGAAAGAGCAAGGTAATTCGGGTGACACATCGTATCTTTTTCATTGTTCAGCATTTGCTGGGCATAGGTCATGTTATGCGCTCCAAGCGTATCACCAAGGCCTTGCTGGATGCCGGATTTGAGGTTGATATTATCCTTGGCGGCACCCAGACACCGGCAACGTTTCCCGAAGGCGCCAAATGCTTTCAGCTCAGCCCCTATAAAGCCGGCCCCGGCGGATTTTCCGACCTCGTTGATGAAAACAACACACCCGTTGACGAAAACTACAAGCAAGATCGCCTGAAGCAATTACTGGCGCTACTGAAATCGCGCTCACCGGATATTATTTTCACAGAAGCCTTTCCTTTCGCCCGCCACCAGCTGGGTTTTGAGTTTTTACCCTTGCTGGATGCCGCTCAACAAATGACGCCGAAACCATATGTCGCCTGTTCGGTGCGCGACCTTCTGCACAAAAAGGTGGCACCCGGCCGCGATGAAAAAACCGTTGAATTATTACGCCGGTACTATGATTTTGTCTTTCTGCATGCTGACCCGGATTTTGCCGATTTGGGGGGAACCTTCCGATTTGCCGATGAGATTTCAGACCTGACACACTATACCGGCCTGGTTACGCCCGATGCTGGTGAACAGCGCACCGGTAAGGCTTACGATGTGGTGGTTTCGGCTGGCGGTGGTGCTGTCGGCAAGCCTTTGTTTGAAGCTGCATTACAAGCGATGCCGCTGACGCGTTATGCAAAAGATAAATGGGGCTTTATCACCGGGCCCAACCTGCCCGAAGAAACCGTCAAGTTGCTTGAAGATGCCGCCCGGCCAAATCTGGTGGTCGAGCATTTCAGGAGTGATTTTTCCGCCATGCTGAAAGATACCAAAGTGCTGGTCTCCCAGAGTGGGTATAATACATCTTCGGATATCTTACGCGCCCGCTGCCATGCGGTCCTTGTGCCTTATGTTCGCGAAGGTCTGACCGAACAAACCGACAGAGCCACATTGTTTGAACAGCGCGGCCTCGCGGTACAACTCAGCCAGGTTGACATGAGCGCCAAAACGCTTGCCGCGGCAATTGATAAAGCCGGTGAAATGGCCCCGCCTTTGTCCAGTCAGATACCAAATTTAAATGGTGCTTTTGAAACGGCGAGAATTCTAA
>CAZJUF010000276.1:0-4398 GCA_964549055.1 uncultured Hyphomicrobiales bacterium
CATCCTGGTTGCTCAAGGGTATTGAGGATGAGTTGCTGGGTGATTTTGGCCTCAGTGGGGGCGGGGCTGCTGGTTTTGAACTTGATCGTGCGGATGTTCATTTGGGCTCGCCTGACAATATTCAGATCGTTGCAAGTTCTGAAAATCATTCAGATGCCTTTATTCTGGTGCCCGAAGAACGCCTGACCCATCTTGTCACGTTACCGGGGGAGCCTGAAGCCGATCTGATCAGAGCGGATATGGTCTATTTTGATGTGCCAGGGGGCGGCGCTGTCTTTGCCACAGGATCGATCACCTTTTGCGGCAGCCTGCCTCACAATAACTATGACAATAATATCTCACAGCTTCTAATGAATGTGCTCAATCATTTTGGGGTCACCACGTAGAAATGCGCACCTCGTGTTTCACAGGCACGTCAAGGTTCACTTGTCACACGGTCGATCGATGACCTAAAGCAATCGGCTCAAAAGCGTTTAGCCGATGGTGATGAATAAATTTACGCTTATTCCTGGTACCTGGTTGCATGGTGAAATTGCGATGACAAAAAGTTAGAGGCTTTCGATCAGGTGTTTTTGTGATTTGATGTACTGGACGAAGAAATCGAGAAAAGTTCGGATGCGGGGAACTTTGCGTAAATCCGCATGCACCAGCAGCCAGATGTCGCGGCTGGAGACGATCTCGCCCGGGGTAATTCTGGTCAAAGTGGGATCGCTTTCGCCAATAAAGCACGGCAGGATGGTGGCCCCGACCCCAAAGCGAACAGCCTCAAGCAGTGAGGAGACGCTATCAATGCGCAACCGGCACATATGATCGGGGATATCAGGTGCCAGTGCCGGCCAGGTGGGGCTGTCCGAGCCATCATCCCAGTTTAGCCACACCATGGTATCCAAGCTGTCTTTATGTTGTTCAAAATAGGATTGTGTTGCGTAGGAAGCAAACGATGCTCTTGCCAGTTTGCGCCCGAACAAGTCCTCCTTGGGATTGTTGGTGGCAAACAGGGCAACGTCCCCCTGCATGCGCCTCTCGTCGAGGTGTTGCGTGCGCACCCGCAGGTTGATGTCAGGATGTTTATGCAAAAAATCCGAAGTGATCGATAGCAATAGATGGTTGGACAGGATATCGGTAGTCACCACATGGATGGTCCCGCCAGCGTTGGCATTATTGGCAGCGGCAGCCCTGTTGATTGCTTCAATCTCGCGTTCCAGCCGCAAGGCACCTTCAAAATATTTCTGGCCGGACAGGCTTAAGGTGTTTCGCTTGGCCGAGCCCAAAAACAGATTTTGCCCGATCTTTTCTTCGAACGCCTGCAGACGGCGTGAGACGGTGCTTTGATCAAGCCCAAGGCTGACAGCCCCGGCGGTAATTGAGCCGGAGCGGGCGATAGCAAGAAAAATTCGTAAATCATCCCAGTTTTGCATCCATGCATATTAGCATGGTTTTCATGAATTTCTACCTATTTACTGGATTATTGCACTGATGCAAATATGTCCTTCAACATTCAGGAAAAGGAATTCAACTATGCCCACTTATTTTGTCGCCCGCTTCGCCATTAAAGACGCAGAAGCGCTTGCCGCTTATTCCAAAAAGGCAGGTCCAATCATAGCCTCCTTTGGTGGAGAACTGCTGTTCAAGGGCGGGGCAGATAAAATTCTAACGGGCACAGATGCACTTCCGGGCATTGCCGTTTTTCAGTTTCCAACCCGCGAAAAGCTTGATGCCTTCTATACGTCTGATGCCTATCAGGCGTTGAAATCCGCTCGCGAAGCCGGAGCCCAAATGGTGCTTTCCGCCCATGCCTAGGCGTCAGTAAAACCAAACATCCAGAACATGAAGGAGATCCACATGACTATTGGAAATAAAACCATCGGCGAAGGCCCGCAGAAAGTTCTGTTCCTGCACGGTTGGCTCAGCGATTTTACAATTTATGATGAAATCATTCCATTCTTCGACGGTGACAAATACACAATGGTGTTTGCCGATTATCGCGGCTATGGACTGTCGGCCCATATGACCGGTGATTATACAATTGAGGAAATTGCCAATGATGTGATTGATCTGGTGCAGGAACTTGGCTGGGACAGATTCCACATTATCGGCCATTCCATGGCGGGCATGGTTATGCAGAAAGTAGCCTGTTCCAACGAAGATCTCCTCATCTCGGCCATTGCCATAACACCGGTGCCTGCATCAGGATTGCCATTGGACGCGGAAACAGCCGCCTTCTTCAGTAAATCAGCTGAAGATGATGGCGTATTGTCAGAACTTTTCGATGCGCTTACGGGGAAGGAGTATTCAAAAACCTTCATTTCACAAATGACAAATCGTGCGCGGCCTGCTTTGTCCAGCCATGCGATGCTGGGCTATTTTAACGCCTGGACGAGTACTGATTTTAGTAAAGACGTTGCCACGATAGACACAAAAATCCTGGTGATTGCGGGAGAAAACGATGGTGCCGTTGGTCCTGAATTTTTGTCAGGCACTTACCTGAAGCAATTGAAAAATGTAGAGATGAAGACCATCGCCGGTGCCGGGCACTATCCGATGCAGGAAACGCCGGTGCGCCTGTTCACGCTGATTGAGGACCATCTCAACCAATATTCCTGGGCTTGAGCCTGCCGTTGCCGCACGGATGGCTGAACAATTAATGGAGCTTGGATGTTATGAGGCCTCAATGTGCGATACCACAGGTGCCTCAACGCCGACCGGATCATGGTTCTCGAAAAAGGTTCAATCGTGCACGAAAACCGGCGTGCCGACGTCGACGAAAAAACCATTGCCGGATATCTCTCCGTATAGGGATTTGGACGTGCCACGGTATTGTTCCGCATCCTTGAATATTTGGCAGATATTTTTATTTTGGTGACGAGACCCTCATCCTTTGGCCCATGGGGTCGAAGGCTGGGTGAAGCGTAACCTGGCCCGCATAGAGTTTACCGGCAATATCAACGTCAACCCAGGCCCCTTCAATCCGCGCATCTGCATGGCTGCAATCTGCAATTATGACAGGCCTGCCAACCCGGTATCCGTAAGCAGCAGATGTTGTCTTTCCGGCGATGTGGCCATCGATATAGAATGGTTCATTGCCAAGCGGGGTCGCATTTTTATCATCGAGAATGAGGGTCACGACGCGATTGACCTCGCCCATATTTTTTTGTTTTTCCAAGGCTGTCTTGCCAATGAATTCTGTACCCCAGGCAACGGCGAAATCGAGACCTGCCTGAAGGGGCGAAATATCTGTATCAAGATCATGGCCATAGGCCAAAAAGCGTTTTTCTATGCGCATGGCGCTTTGGGCAAATATCCCCGCTGGTAAGGCGCCATGCTCATGAAGCATATCATATATCTTGCCGGCATTTTCAGCTTTGCAGGTAATCTCCCAACCTGCTTCACCGACATAGGACATTCGCACAGCGCGGATGTGGGCTCCGGCAATATGAGCTGGACCTGCTTCGAAATATTTCAGGTTGTTGAGTTCCGGTGCACCAACGCTCGCGGCAATTTTTGCGGCATCAGGCCCCATCAAACCGATCACAGCATAGTCTTGTGTACTGTCACGCAACGATACTTGCGCGTCACCCAGATGCCGCCGCAACCAGGCCATATCTCGGCGGATTGCAGTTGTTCCGACAAACAGGCGATAATGATCCTCAGCAATTCGGATGGCCGTCAAATCGCTCTCGATGCCGCCACGCTCATTAAGCATTGCCGTATAGATGGCGCGACCGGGTTTTCTGTCCATATTGTTGGCGCAGATACGATTGAGGAAGCGCGCGGCATCTTTTCCTTCAACTTCTATTTTGCCAAAGGTTGACTGATCAAAAATGGCCGCTTTTTCATGTGCTTGAGCAACCTCGCGTCCCACCTGGTCAAACCAATCCGGTTTGCCAAAGGTCATCACAGGCTCTTTTGATTTTTGGAAATAAAGCGGACGCTCCCAGCCATAAAACTGGCCAAAATGTGCTTTTTCTTTTTCCCAATTTTGGTGCAGCGGAGTTTTTCGCAAGTTGCGACTTGTCGACATCTGACGACCGGGAAAACTTATCTCATAGTGTTTACCAAGCACCTCGGGAACGCGGTGGCAAAGCGCTTCAACAGAGTTAAAACAATCAGGAAAGCGCTTGGGGTCGGCTTCGTGCAGATCAACCGGTGTATGCCCATTGATGATGCAATGAGCCAGCGCCATTCCCGCTCCACCACCAGTTGCAACACCAACTGAATTCATACCGCACCCCAGAAACAATCCTCTGGTTTCAGCCGTCTCGCCCAACAGAAACGATCCATCAGGTGTGAAGCTCTCTGGTCCGTTGAGCAGCATTTTAACTTCAGCGGTTTCAAGTGCGGGTAGCCGGTGCAGAGCATTGATCATCATCGGTTCAAAATGATCCCAGTCTTCCGGCA
>CAZJUF010000277.1:0-4368 GCA_964549055.1 uncultured Hyphomicrobiales bacterium
GCATTTCGTAACTTTCTTCTTCGTCATCCCCGGGCTTGTCCCGGGGATGACGGAATAGATGGGTTCGGTTGAGTGCTACAAAACCTAAAACTTCAAAATTTCCGGGATATCTATGTTGTTTGATGCACACGCAGCGCGCACCGTATTTAACAACAGGCACGCGATGGTCATAGGACCAACGCCACCGGGTACCGGCGTGATTGCGCCGGCATTTTCGTAAGCCTCTTTAAATGCCACATCTCCCACCAGACGGGTTTTCCCCTCATCGGTCTCAATGCGGTTAATTCCCACATCAATGACGCAAGCGCCTGGTTTAATCCAGTCACCCTTGATCATTTCCGGCCGTCCCACAGCGGCAATCAGAAGGTCAGCAGTGCGGCACAGACCGGCAAGGTCTTTTGTGCGCGAATGCGCAATGGTAACCGTGCAGTTTTCCTTAAGCAGCAATTGAGCCACCGGCTTGCCGACAATATTGGAGCGGCCAACCACAACCGCATTAACACCACTGAGGTCACCCAGCCTGTCTTTGGCCAGCATCACACAGCCCACCGGCGTACATGCCACCAGCGCATCCTGTCCGGTGGCCAGAAGACCGGCGTTGATAACATGAAAACCATCCACATCTTTGGCGGGATCAATCGTGCCAATCACCTTGTTTGCGTCAATCTGGTCAGGCAGCGGCAGCTGCACTAAAATTCCATGAACTTGGGTGTCCTTATTGAGCTGTTCAACCAGGTTCAAAACCTCTTCTTCACTGGCATCTTCAGGCAACCGGTGTTCGAACGACAACATCCCCACTTCAACCGTTTGTTTGGCCTTGTTGCGCACATAAACCTGACTGGCGGCATCTTCTCCCACAAGAACCACTGCCAGACCGGGCACAAGTCCGTTGGCTTTTTTGAGATCACTTAAAGCAGTGGCGATTTTGGATCGCAGATTTGCAGCAAAAGCCTTACCGTCTATTATTTTAGGATCATCAGCCATGGGGATAAATTCCTCTGGAGTATCTGAGTTCAGATCTCACTTTTTAATTTGGTTTATTATGAGTTGGATTGCTTGAAACGTCCCGTGTTTTTAAGGATAAAAAGACGCTACCTACATGAGAGGAGCTAAATCGAAACGGATAAAATTCTGCACAAAAATCAATGCCAGCAACAGGATAACCGGAGAAATATCCAAACCACCGAGGTTGGGCATAAATCTTCTGATGGGTGCCAGAGCCGGTTCGGTCAATCGATTAAGAATATCATATATCGTATAGACAAACTTGTTCTGCGTATTGACTACATTAAAGGCAATCAGCCAGCTGAAAACGGCCGATGCGATAATGACGTAAATGTACAATGAGATTACTGAACTCAGCGTGATAAGGAGTGCATTCATTTTCTATCTCTTGGTTGAATTGAAACAAGGCTTTTGCATTTGCCCGGGGTCTGCTCGATGGATCAATCATTAAACTCTTTATCATGCAAAAGAACGCCCAAGAATTACAGCCGCCGGGGTAGGCCTGTCAAGCGCCACGACGGCTCGGGATCGAACTGGTTTTCGAGTTTTTATCCGATTTGATCAATGAGGTTTTTATCAATTTCCAGCGCTACCTTCAACACTTTGGCCGAAGCTTCGTAGGAAACTTCCGCCAGCTTCAGATCGACAAGGCTTGATTGAAGGTCTGGCAACGGGGTAAAACTGGCCCGCACCGGTGCACCGCTTTGCCCGGGCTGGCTGGTTTTTCCGGCTCCAGCCTGCGGATTTTCAGCAATGAAACCAGTACTCTTTACCGTGTTTTGTGCCGCAACATTCAGCCGCTGGGTGGCTGATTGCAGTCCAGAAAGTGATGCGGAAATAGCCGTGGTCATGGATCAATTCTACACCCCAAGCCTTAAACCCGGGTAAATTTTACCATCGAAAAGAACCTTACTGGTTCTGGTCGTTCCCCGGCAACCAGAAATCCAGAAACTGATAGAGCCAGGCCTTCAATGGCGCATCATACCGGGCCCGACCCATAAAATGCTGATCACGGGTTTGCGCACCGGGCAATTGAAAACGCGCAGCACCTCTCACCGTCCATTTGTGCATCATCGCCAAATTGACTTCCGGGTGAAACTGGATGCCATAGGCATTCTTGCCAAATACAAAGGCCTGATTTTCATACGTATCCCCGGTGGCCAGAAGCCTGGCTGCGTCCGGCAACTCAAATCCCTCACGGTGCCATTGGTAAACATGGCCGGGCCAGCTTAAAAGGTGCCGCCCCTCAGGCGTAGGTTCGATGGGATAATATCCAATCTCGGCCTTGCCCTGAGCGTGCTCAGCAACCTCGCACCCCAGATGTTTGACCAGCATCTGTGCCCCCAGACATATCCCCAAGAACGGTTTTTCTTCTTCCAGCGCGACACCAATCCAGTCAATTTCGCGGCTAATGAAGTCATCTTTATCATTGGCACTCATCGGACCGCCAAATATCACGCACCCGGAATGATGGTTCATTGTCTTTGGTAATTCATCACCAAACCGTGGCTTCCTGATATCAAGCCTGTATCCCATCTGCCGCAGGCGCACGCCCACACGCCCGGGACTGGAGGCTTCCTGGTGCAAAATTATCAGTATTGGGTCTGGTGAGTCTTCCACGTGAATTCTGTTTTCCGTTTCAAATTCTAGGGTCGGTTAAATTTCGAGATGGCGCGAACAAATAATGATGCCGGGACAAGACGGGACAATAATACCAAAATACGATTGAGTTTTCCGGTGACAACCACAATTTGCCCCTTTTTGTATCCGGCATATCCGATCTGTGCCACTTCTGCCGCCGTCATTGCCGCACCGGATCTGGCAACGCCTGAGCGATCCATTCCCGCTCTTTTCTGAAATCCCGTCAGCGTTGGTCCGGGGCAGATAACACAGATTTTGACATTTGAAGATTTCAGCTCATTGGCAAGCGCATAGGTAAAGGATTGCACATATGCCTTGGTTGCATAATAGACGGAAAAATAGGGACCCGGGAAAAAACCCGCCACCGACCCAACGTTTATAATTCCACCACGGTTTGCCAAAAGCAGTCGCGGCAAATATTTGAGGGATATTTCCGTCAATGCCGACACATTAAGACTGATGCTTCCAAGTTGCTGATCAACATCAATTTTCTCCGCCCGGCCAGCCACACCATAGCCCGCATTATTGACAATCAGCTCAGGGATGATTGATTTTTCATCGAGGGTTTTCATTAATGCTGCGACTTGCGAAGGCGCAGACAGGTCCATCGCTATTGCCAGCCAACTTATGCCAAACCGGTTTTGCAGATCGCTGCCGACCTTGTCCAATTGATCCTGATCGCGAGAGACCAGCACCAGATCATAGCCGTCTTTAGCAATTTCAACGGCCATTTCAGCGCCAATGCCACCCGAGGCACCGGTAATCAGGGCAACGGGACGGTTTTCTCCTACATTCATGTGTATTCCGGCTAGTCCAAAAGGCTTGTTTTATTGGCGGGCTTGCATGACTTTTTGTTTCAATAAAATTCTGTCTCTGGCTGAAACTCCAATGAGCTCGGCCACGCGCCATACCAGATTGGCTTCGTATTCATCAATCACATCATCTGCGAGTATGACTTCCCAGATAAGTTCAACCACTGCAATTCTGCCGTTCTGGTCAAGCTGGCTGGTAATGATTTTTGTATATCCATAGAGATCGACCGCATCTTTTTCATCTTTTTTGGCTATCGCCATCAAATCCGTTAATTCAGCATCGCTTAGCTCAAAATGGGTTTTGAGGATTTCCGTCAGTTTTTTTAATTCAATTTCGGAAACGTTACCATCTATATTTCCAGCCCTATACAACAGGGCTGCTGTGGCCAGTCGCAATTCTTCCTGAGTTTTCTGGTCCGGTTTTCCGCCCCCGGATTCGGAGCTCAGAAAGGCTGTTATTTTCTTCCACATATTTTATACCACACTTTATCAACTGACTTCATCCGGCCTCGAAGAGACGGCGGGTCAGGTTTACAGCTTTTTTCAAATCTTACAATAGCCATAGCCGCCGACCTGAGACGCATTATCATTTATGTAAATTGTTGACATTTTATCGGTAAATTATTGACATAATTTTATTATTCTATATTGTGGCATTCTCTAAAATTGAATCTTGCGCTCCAGAAATGACCCGCCAATCATAAAGAGTCGCATGATCGCGTTTTTTGAATTAGAAATTCAGTGTGCACATCAAAATACCAAGCAACCAAAAAAGGGAGATAGTCATGAACATGGTAGTTAAATCGTTGATCGCAGCAGGGGTGCTGGTCGGCGCAACTTTGAGCGCTCAGGCAGGTTCGGTATCACAATGGGATATGCCAACACCTTATCCTGACAAAACATTTCACAC